>JASLFY010000012.1 GCA_030150425.1 Yimella sp.
CACGCTGGGCAGCGAACCGATCAGCTCGCGCGGCGGGGCGTAGACGTTGTTGTGGCGGCCCAGGTAGCACGGGTCGGGGTAGGTGACGGACTTGCCGGTGGAGGCGGCGCCGGTCGAGGTGGCCTGGTCGGGGCGGCTCACCGGGGTGAGGCGCTTCTCCCGGACGAGGCGGTTGAGCAGCTGCGTGTGGTGCATGACCTCGTAGTCGCCGCCCAACTGCGGGTACTCGTTCTTCAGCGTGTTGAAGCAGTGCGCGCAGGTGACGATGATCTTCGTCGCACCGGCCTCGTTCAGCGTCTCGACGTTCTGCTGGGCCAGCGCCTGGAACAGCATCTCGTTGCCGGCGCGGCGGGCGGAGTCACCGGTGCAGGTCTCGCCGTCACCCAGCACGGCGAACTCCACACCGGCCAGGTTCAGCAGCTCGGCCACCGCACGGGTGGTCTTCTTGGCGCGGTCCTCGTACGCGCCGGCGCAGCCGACCCAGAACAGGTAGTCGACGCCGGACAGGTCCTCGACGTCCTGGCCGTAGACCTTGACGTCGAACGGCAGGTCCTTGGCCCAGTCGAGGCGGGCGCGCGGCGCCATGCCCCACGGGTTGCCCTTGCTCTCCAGCTTCTTGAACAGGCCGCCCAGCTCGCTGGGGAAGGCCGACTCGATCAGCGTCTGGTAGCGACGCATGTCGACGACGTGGTCGACGTGCTCGATGTCGACCGGGCACTGCTCGACGCACGCGCCGCAGGTGGTGCAGCTCCACAGGACGTCCTGGTCGATGACGGCGTCCGGACCGTGCGGGTTGTAGGCGGTCAGCGGGTGCTCGATGTCGTAGCCGGTGTCGCCGATCAGCGGCACCTCGGACAGGTCCTCGGCCGCCGACAGGTACGGCGCCTTGGCGTGCGCGTTCTCGCGCAGCGTCATCATCAGCAGCTTCGGCGACAGCGGCTTCTCGGTGTTCCAGGCGGGGCACTGGCTCTGGCAGCGACCGCACTCTGTGCATGTGGAGAAGTCGAGCAGGCCCTTCCAGGTGAAGTCCTCGACCTTGCCGACACCGAGGATCTCGTCGCCCTCGAGTTCCTCCATCGACTCGGGGGTCAGCGGCTTGTCGTTCACCATCATCGGCTGCAGTGCGCCGAGGGAGGTGCGGCCGTCGGCGTGCCGCTTGAAGAAGATGTTGAAGAAGGCGAGGAAGCGGTGCCAGGCGACACCCATCGTCATGTTGCGCGAGATGGTGATCATCCAGACCATCGCGGTCAGGATCTTGATCGCCGAGATCACGATGACGAACTGCTCGATCGAGCTGGTCGACATGTGGTTCCACCACTGGCCCATGAAGGACGTCAGCGGGAAGTGGAAGGCGTTCGCGTCGGCGCTGCCGTGATGCTTCTCGAGGGCGTACTCGAGGCCGCGCAGGGTCAGCACGCAGAGGATCTCGATGAGGATGACCAGCTCGACGAAGTAGGCCTGCCAGAACATCGAGCCGAAGAATCGCGAGCGCCGGCCCTCGACACCGGCGGAGCGGCCCGGGTGGTTCTTCCAGCGGTTCCAGATCAGCCAGCAGATGCCGAACAGGCCGGTCCAGCCGAGGATCTCGTTGACCCACTCCCAGAGGAAGAAGTGGCCGATGACCGGCAGGACGAACTCGGGGTTCCAGACCTGGAAGTACGACTGCAGCACCGCCAGCGACAGCACGATGAAGCTGATCATCGTCACCCAGTGGGCGATCGCGACGATCGGCAGGCGCGCCATCCGGGTGTGGCCGAGGAACTCCCGGAACAGGGTGGCCGTACGGGCGCCCTTGGCGTCCCCGCGGTCGTCGGCGCGTCCCATCTTGAAGGTGGCGACGAACTGGGAGATCGCGCGGGCCGCGAGCAGCACCGCGACGAGGGTGATGCCGAGCGTCAGCACCCCGGCGACGATTTTCAGCGCAGTCATGCGTCCGATCCTATCGCTTGGTTACTCGCCGGTAGGTCCGGCGAGTCCATCAGTCGACCCGGGTGGCAGGTCGACGCTGATCTCTATAACCTGATCTTGGAACATGCATAACGCACGAGGCGTTGTGCTGCGCGGAGCCGGCAGGCTCCGTACCGATCTGAGCACTGAGCAACCAGTCTCGACGAAAGGCGAACGCGTGCCCATCCTGAACGACGTGACCGAGGCCATCGGCAACACCCCGCTGGTCCGCATCAACCGCATCATCGACGCCCCCGACGTGACCGTCGCCGCCAAGCTCGAGTACGGCAACCCGGGCGCCTCGGTGAAGGACCGCATCGGTGCGGCGATCATCAAGGCCGCGGAGGAGTCGGGCGACCTCGAGCCGGGCGGCACGATCGTCGAGGCGACCTCGGGCAACACCGGCATCGCGCTGGCCATGGTCGGCGCCGCGAAGGGCTACAAGGTCGTGCTGGCGATGCCGGAGACCATGTCGGCCGAGCGCAAGGCGCTGCTGAAGGCGTTCGGCGCCGAGCTGGTGCTGACCCCCGGCGCGGCCGGCATGAAGGGCGCCGTCGACAAGGCGAACGAGATTGCCGCCGAGCGCGGGGGAGTCCTGGCCCGCCAGTTCGCCAACAAGGCCAACCCGCAGGTGCACCGTGAGACCACCGCCGAGGAGATCTGGCGCGACACCGACGGCAAGGTCGACATCCTGATCTCCGGCATCGGCACCGGCGGCACCATCACCGGCGTGGGCCAGGTGCTCAAGGAGCGCAAGCCCGAGGTGCAGATCGTCGCCGTCGAACCGGCCGAGTCGCCGATCCTGAACGGTGGCCAACCCGGCCCGCACAAGATCCAGGGCCTGGGTGCCAACTTCGTCCCGGAGATCCTCGACCGCGAGGTCTACGACGAGGTCATCGACATCGACGCCCCGACCGCCGTGCAGTGGGCGCGCAAGGCCGCCACGAACGAGGGTCTGCTCGTCGGCATCTCCTCCGGTGCGGCGCTCGCCGCCGCCGAGCAGGTCGCCCAGCGCCCCGAGAACAAGGGCAAGACGATCGTCGTGGTGATCCCGAGCTTCGGTGAGCGCTACCTGTCGACCATCCTGTTCGAGGGCATCCTGGACTGAACCGTCGCTGGGACCCGCGGTCCGCGGGTCCCGACGAGTCCGTACGAGAAGGAGATGGCAGTGGTGGCACTGACCGACGGCAGTCGCCGGCGCAGGTCGGCGCGTGGCGGGCTGCGCGCGATGGTCGACGACATCCGCGACGACATCGACGCCGCGATCGAGCGTGACCCGGCCGTCGATTCGCGGCTGGAGATGGCGCTCGCGTCACCCGGCCTGCACGCCGTCTGGACCCACCGTGTCTCCCACGCGATGTGGAACCGCGGCGGTCGCTGGAAGCTGCCCGCGCGGCTGCTCTCGCAGACCTCCCGCGCCGTCACCGGGGTCGAGATCCACCCCGGCGCCACGATCGGCAAGCGCTTCTTCATCGACCACGGCATGGGTGTCGTCATCGGCGAGACCGCGGAGATCGGCGACGACGTGATGCTCTACAACGGTGTCAACCTCGGCGGCCGCACCCTGGCGAAGGTCAAGCGCCACCCGACGCTCGGTGACGGCGTCACCGTCGGTGCGGGCGCGCGGATCCTCGGCCCGGTCGTCGTCGGCGCCGGGTCGGCGGTCGGCGCGAACGCGGTCGTCGTCAAGGACGTACCGCCGCACTCGACCGCGGTCGGCGTCCCGGCGGCCGTACGCCCGAACGTCGCCCACGACCCGTGGCAGGACCCCGCGATCTACATCTGAGTTCGTACGGCGCGATGAGCCGGGTACGACGAAGGGCGCCCCGTCCGTGACGGGGCGCCCTTCGTTCGATCAATCGATGAATCGATCAGGCGTTTCAGCCCTTGGCAGCAGCCTTCAGCTTGGAGCCGGCGGTCACCTTGGCAGCCTTCGATGCGGCGATCTGGATCTCCTCGCCGGTCTGCGGGTTGCGGCCGGTGCGGGCGGCGCGGTCCACGACCTCGATGGTCAGCAGGCCCGGGAGCTGGATCTTCTCGCCACGGCCGACGGCCTCGAGGATGACGTCGTTCAGGCCGGAGATGACGGAGTTGGCGTCCTTGACGCTGACACCGGTGCGCTGAGCGATCGTGCTGGCGAGGTCGGTCTTGTTCAT
>JASLFY010000327.1 GCA_030150425.1 Yimella sp.
GAAGGCGCCGGTCCAGCGCTCGGCGGTCAAGCGTTCCCCGAGCAAGCGGGCCGCTGCCACCACGAAGACGGCTGCGAAGAAGACGACGGCGACCGCTGCGAAGAAGGCGAGCGCTGCGAAGAAGGCGGCCCCGGCGACGAAGACCGCCGCCAAGAAGGCAACCGCCACGCCGGCCAAGGCGACCGCGAAGGCGACGCCGGCCAAGAAGGCTCCGGCGACGAAGGCAAGTGCGACCAAGACGACCCCGACCAAGGCGACCCCGGCGAAGACGGCCGCGAAGAAGACCACCACGAAGGCCACCGCCCAGCAGCCGACCACGGCCGCAGCCAAGAAGACAACCACCAAGAAGACCGCTGTGAAGCGCTCGGCGGTGAAGGCCTCGATCGCGAAGTCGGCTGCTCCGGCTCCGACCGCAGGCCAGACCCCGCCGGCCACCGGTGGTGCCGATGAGTGACGTGACCTCCGCGAACACCGGCGGGCCGGTGCCGGTGCCGGCGCCCCGGCCGGGCCCGCCGCAGACCGCTGACCAGCGCGCGGCCGGCGAGGTCGCCGCGACGGTCGCCGAGCTGCGAGCCCTGTCGGCGCTCGATGCCGACGCCACCACGCCGGACGATCTGCAGGCGCGGATCGCCGCGCTCACCTCCGCCCACGACACGCTGCGTGCCCAGCTGTCGACCCTTGGCCGCTGAGCGGGAGCCCCGGCTCGATCAACGACTGGTCGAACTGGGTCTGGCGCGCAGTCGCGCGGTCGCGACTGAACTCATCGGTGCTTCCCGGGTCACGGTCGACGGGGCCACGGTCACCAAACCCGGACAACGGGTCGCGCAGAGCGCCCGGGTCGAGGTCGCCGGTGAGGTCGACCCGTGGGTCGGGCGCGCCGCGTACAAGTTGTTGGGTGCGTTGCAGGAGTTCGACTCGATCGATCCCGCGGGCAAGCGGGCGATCGACCTCGGTGCGAGCACCGGCGGGTTCACCCAGGTGTTGCGCAGCCGCGGAGCCGTGCAGGTCGAGGCCGTCGACGTCGGCCACGACCAGTTGGCGCCCGCACTTCGTGCGGACGGGGCGGTCCGCGACTGGAGCGGCCACAACCTGCGCGACCTCGAGCCGGAGACCGTCGGGGGAGCGGCGCCCCTGGTCGTCGCCGACCTCAGCTTCATCTCGTTGCGGCTGGTGCTCGATCGGATGGCCGCGCTGCTGACCCCCGACGGCGACCTGGTCGTGCTGGTGAAGCCGCAGTTCGAGGTCGGCCGCGAACGGCTGGGGAACGGTGGCGTCGTCCGCTCGGCGCGGGAGCGGGCCCGGGCCGTACGCGAGGTGCTGCAGCGCGTCGACGAGGTCGGCCTCAGCGTCCACGGGCTGGGCCGCAGCCAGGTGGCGGGCACGAACGGCAACCAGGAGTACCTGCTGTGGGCGCGCCACGACCCGATCGGCAAGATGGACCAGGTGCGGATCGACCGATTCGTCGCGGACATCGAGCAGGAGGACCAGTGACTCGCCGAGTGCTGCTCATCGGTCACCCCGGACGCCCGCGGGCCAAGGAGGTGGCGGCGACCCTGGTCGACGAACTGGGGCGCCACGACATCGCCGTCGTCGGCGCGGCCGACGAGATCGAGGCGTTCGGGCTGTTGGACCGGCCCAACGTCAGCGCCGACGCCGCCGCCGACGGGTCGGGCTGCGAACTGGCGGTCGTCCTCGGCGGTGACGGCACCATCCTGCGCGCGGCCGAGACCGTACGCGACACGGGCACCCCGCTGCTCGGCGTGAACCTCGGCCACGTCGGCTTCCTCGCCGAGGCCGAACCGGAGAACATCCACCTCATCGGACAACGCATCGTCGACTCCTCCTGGACCGTCGAGGAGCGCGAGACGCTCGAGGTCGACGTCCACGTCGGCGGCGCGATGGTCTGGAAGTCCTGGGCGCTGAACGAGGCGTCCGTGGAGAAGGCGTCCCGCGAGCGGATGATCGAGTTGGTCGTCGAGATCGACGGCCGCCCGCTTTCCACCTGGGGCGGCGACGGTGTCGTCATGGCGACGCCGACCGGCTCGACCGCGTACGCCTTCTCCGCCGGCGGCCCGGTCGTCTGGCCCGGCGTCGAGGCGTTGCTGCTGTGCCCGATCTCCGCCCACGCGCTGTTCGCGCGTCCGCTCGTGCTGGGACACGACGTACGGATCGCGGTCGAACTCGTCGAGGAGTCGGCCGGCGGAGCCGTCGTGTGGTGCGACGGCCGCCGCAGTTTCGACCTTCCCCGCGGCGCCCGGATCGGCGTACGCCGCAGCCCGGTCCCGGTGCGGCTCGCCCGGATCGTGGATGCCCCGTTCACCGATCGGCTGGTGGCGAAGTTCGACCTGTCGGTCCATGGCTGGCGCGGCGCCCGCGCGGAGCGGTGAACCGGACATGTTGCAGGAGATACGAATTCGCGACCTCGGCATCATCGACGACGCCACCCTGGAGCTCGCTCCCGGGCTGAACGTCGTCACCGGTGAGACCGGTGCCGGCAAGACGATGGTCGTCCACGGCCTCGGCCTGCTGCTCGGCCGCCGCGCTGCCGCGTCGATGGTCCGCACCGGCGCCGACGCCGCGCTGGTGGAGGGCGTCCTCGACCTCTCGGCGGACCACCCCGCGCTGGCCCGCGCCGACGAGGCCGGGGCCGACGTCGACGAGGCGTTGCTGCTGGCCCGTTCGGTTTCGCCGGCCGGCCGCTCGCGCGCCTGGGTCGGCGGACGGAACGCGCCGATCGGGGTGCTGACCGACATCGGTGAGTCGATCGTCGCCGTCCACGGCCAGGCCGACCAGTGGCGCCTGCAACGGCCCGACCAGCACCGCCAGGTCCTGGACGACTTCGGCGGACCGACCTTGGCGAAGGCGCTCACGACCTACCAGGACCTGCACCGCACCTGGCGCGAGGTGCGCGCTGAGCTGGCCGACCTGACCACCCAGGCCCGGGACCGCGCGCTCCGGCTCGACCTGCTGACCTCCGGCCTGAACGAGATCGAGGCCGTCGACCCGCGCTCCGGTGAGGACGTCGAGCTCGCCGCGGAAGCCGAGCGCCTCGAACACCTCGACACCCTGATGTCCGCGGCCGGCACCGCCCACGCCGCGGTCTCCGGCACCGACGACCTGGACGCGTCGAGCGCGTTGAGCGTGCTCGGTTCGGCCTCCCACGCACTGGGGCGAGCCGCCGACCACGACCCCGCCCTGGCCGAACTGCGGGTCCGGCTCGACGAGGTGGTCGTGCAGCTCACCGATGTCGCCGCCGATCTGCAGGGCTACGTCGACGGCCTCGACGCCGACCCCGCGCGGGCCGACGCCGTCAACGAGCGCCGGGCCGCGCTGAACGGGTTGCTGCGCAAGTTCGGCAGCACGATCGACGACGTCATCGAGTGGTCCCGGAACGCCGCCGCCGAGGTGACGAAGCTCGAGGGGAGCGACGAACGGATCGAGCTGCTGCGCGACCGGGAGACGCAACTGGAGAAGGAGCTCGGTGCGGCCGCCGGCAAGCTGACCGCCGCGCGTCGCACCGCGGCGACCTCGCTTGGCAAGGCGGTCACCGCCGAACTCGGCCACCTCGCCATGGGGTCCGCGCGGCTGAGTGTCCAGGTCGACGACCGGCCGGGGGAGTTCGGGCCGTACGGCGTCGACGACGTCGAGATCCGCCTCGCCGCGAACAAGGGCAGCGCTCCGCAGAGCGTCGCGAAGGCGGCCTCCGGCGGTGAGCTGTCGCGGGTGATGCTCGCCATCGAGGTCGTGACCGCGTCCGGTGACATGCCGACGTTCGTGTTCGACGAGGTCGACGCCGGTGTCGGCGGCAGTGCGGCGCTGGACATCGGTGCGCGTCTCAAGCGGCTGGCCGCCGGGGCGCAGGTCATCGTCGTCACCCACCTCGCCCAGGTGGCGGCGTACGCCGACAACCACCTGGTGGTCGCCAAACAGGACGACGGACAGGTGACGGTCAGTGGTGTCCAGGTCGTCGCCGGCGACGAGCGTCGCCGTGAGCTGGCCCGCATGCTCGGTGGCACCCAGGACGGCGCGGCGCTGGCCCACGCCGACGAACTGTTGGAACGAGTCGCGTCGGATTCGGCCACGACTGCCCGGTCCTGACACGATGAGCGGCGTGCGCATGGCATTCCGGCGTGGGAACACGCCCTCCGAACAGGTCGACGGAACCCTCCGGGTCGACCGGCGTACGAAGGACCTCACCAAGCGTCTGCGCCCCGGCGACATCGCGGTGATCAACCACCGCGACCTCGACCGGGTCAGCGCGGAAGCGCTGGTCGCCTGCCGCCCGCACGCCGTCGTCAACGCGGCCCCGTCGACCAGCGGGCGTTACCCGAACGTCGGACCGGGAATCATCGTCGACGCGGGAATCCCGTTGCTGGACAACGTGGGTGAGACCGTGATGACGCTCGCCGAAGGGCGCCGCGGTCGGGTCGTCGAGGGCGATCTGCTGATCGACGACGAGGTCGTCGCGAGCGGGACCCTGCTCACCCCGGTGCTCGTCGAGGAGTCGCTCGAACTCGCCCGCGCGGGCCTGTCGGAACAGATCGCCGCGTTCGCGGAGAACACGATGGACTACCTGCAGCAGGAGAAGGATCTGCTGCTGAACGGCATCGGGCTGCCCGACATCAAGACCAAGATCGACGGTCGCCCCGTGCTGATCGTCGTGCGCGGGTACCACTACCGCGAGGACATCGCCGCCCTGCGCTCGTTCATCCGGGACTTCCACCCGGTGCTCATCGGTGTCGACGGCGGCGCCGACGCGCTGCTGGAGGCCGGCCACCGCCCCGACATGATCGTCGGCGACATGGACTCGGTCAGTGATCGGGCGCTGCGCTCGGGCGCCGAGCTGGTGGTCCACGCGTACCGGGACGGCCGGGCGCCAGGACTGTCCCGGGTCGAGGACCTGGGCATCAAGGACGCCATCGTCTTCCCGGCCACCGGCACCAGCGAGGACATCGCGATGCTGGTCGCCGACGACGCCGGCGCCGAGCTGATCGTCGCCGTCGGCACCCACGCCACCCTGGTCGAGTTCCTCGACAAGGGGCGGGCCGGTATGGCCAGCACCTTCCTGACCCGGCTGCGGGTGGGCAGCAAACTGGTCGACGCCAAGGGTGTGAACCAGCTCTACCGCAACAGCATCGGCTGGCCGGCGCTGGTGCTGCTGATGGTGGCCGGAATCGTCGCGCTGGTCGTCGCCATGTTGTCCACGCCCGCCGGGCAGGCGTTCTTCCAACTGCTCGGGGCGCGGTGGGACACCGCGTGGAACTGGATCGAAGGACTGGTCAATGATTGATTTCCGCTACCACGTGGTCTCCCTGGTGGCCGTCTTCCTCGCCCTCGCGACGGGGATCGTCATCGGTGGGTTCTCGTTGCGTGGCACCGTCGCCGACCAGCTCAACGGCCAGGTGGTGCAGCTGCGCACCGAGAAGTCGAACCTGCAGAGCCAGCTGAACCAGAGCGGCGCGGTCCTGCGCAAGCACGACGACGCGATCACCGAACTCACCCCGACCACGCTCGCCGGCCAGTTGAGCGGCGAGACCGTCGCGATCGTCGCGCTGCCCGGCGCCGACGGCGACCTGGTGAAGTCGGTCGGCAACACCGTTCGTACGGCCGGCGGCACCGTCGTCGCGACCGTCGACCTCGACGACGGGTGGGCCGGTGGAGGTCCGCCGACGGAGTCGGCGCTGCGCGCGGACGCGGGCCGGCTCGGGTTGTCCACCCAGGACGTACCGGCCGATCGGCTGCCCGGCGCGGTGCTCGGTCGGGCGTTGACCAGGGACGACGACGCGGCCCGGACCACGCTCGACGGATTCGCCGCCGACGGCTCGCTGAAGGTGAGCCCCAAGGACCCGAAGACCGCCTCGACCGTCGTGGTCGTCTGGAATGGGATGGCGGCGAAGGCGCCGACGGTCAAGGAGTGGAGCGCCTTCGTGTCCGGCGTCGGCGCGACGGTGAACGCCGTCGTCGGCGTCTCCCAGGGACAGGCCTCGACGTCGGAGGGCACCGGCCCCGACGCACTGATCGGCCAACTGCGCGACACCCCGGACACAGCCGCCTCGATGAGCACCATCGACAACGGGTCGTCGCCGCTCGGCCAGCTCGCGCTCGGCCTCGCGCTGCGCGACGAGGTCAACGGCAAGTCGGGGCAGTACGGCCTCGGCCGTGACGCGAGCGCGGTCCTGCCGCGGGTGGCCGGCGGATCGTGAGCCTTCGACCTGCGTTGCACAGCGCCGTCCTCGCGGCCGCCGGCGCGGCCGGGAGCTATCCGGTCGTACGACGGTGGTCCGGAAAGCGGTTGCAGCGCACCAACTTCCGCGGCGAACCGGTGACCCTCGCCGAAGGACCGGCGTCGGTCGTCGGCCTCGTGTTGGGAGCCCGCCGGGTGCCCGGCGCGGCGGGGGTCGCGGCCGTGTCCGGCGGGCTCGGACTGCTCGACGACGTCGCCGGATCCGGGTCGAGCCGCGGTCTGGGCGGCCACTTCCGCGCGCTGCGCCACGGCGAGGTCACCACCGGTGCGATCAAGGTGCTGGGCCTCGGGGCGGTCGGCGTCGCCGCCGCGTACGCGACCGACCGCGGTCGACTGCACCCGATCGGCACTCCCACGGCGGCGGCGCTCGTCGCGGGCTCCGCGAACCTGCTCAACCTGTTCGACCTGCGACCCGGGCGCGCGCTGAAGGTGGCGTCGCTGACCGCGGTGCCGTTGCTGCCCGCCCAACCGGAACTGTCCGGAACGGTGCTCGGCGTCGTCGCGGCGCTGGCCCGCAACGACCTCGCCGGTCGTTCGATGCTCGGCGACACCGGTGCCAACCCGATCGGGGCGGTCCTGGGACTCGCGCTGGCCCGGGCCACCGGACCGGCCGGACGTACGGTCGCTGCAGGCACGATCGTCGCGCTGACCCTTGCGTCGGAGCGGGTGAGCTTCAGCGCCTTCATCGCCGACCACCCGACGTTGCGCGCGATCGACGAGTGGGGCCGGGCACGGTGAGCCGGGGGAGCAGCCTGCTCGGTGCCGCCGGCCTGATCGCCGTCGTCACGCTCGCCTCCCGCGTCGTCGGTTTCGGCCGATGGCTGGTGTTCTCCCGCGAGGTCGGCGGCACCTGCGTCGGGCAGGCTTACGCGACCGCGAACCAACTCCCGAACGTGCTGTACGAGGTGGCCGCCGGTGGTGCGCTCGCTGCGGTCGTCGTACCGCTGATCGCCGGGGCGCTCGCCGACGACGACCGGCCGCGTGCCGACCGGGCCGCCGCCGCGCTGCTGACCTGGGCGCTGGCGATCCTGCTACCGCTCGCCGTCCTGCTCGGCGTCGCGGCGGGCCCGATCGCGTCCGCGATGACCGGATCGGCCGACCGCACCTGTGCCGGGCTGACCGACACAGCGGCGAGCATGGTCGTGGTGTTCGCGCCGCAGGTTGCGCTCTACGGCGTCGGGATCGTGCTGGCCGGTGTGCTGCAGGCGCACCGACGCTTCCTCGCTGCGGCCCTCGCACCGCTGCTGTCCAGCCTCGTGGTGATCTCGTCGTACGTCGCGTACCACCAACTGGCGCAACGGGACTGGGCCGATCGTTGGGTCCTCGCGGGCGGCACGACCCTCGGCGTCGTCGCGCTGAGCCTGCCGTTGCTGATCCCCGTCCGCCGCATCGGTGTACGGCTGCGACCGACACTCTCGCTGCCGCCCGGCATGGCCGCGCGGGCGCGGTCGCTCGCGGCAGCCGGGATCGTGCAACTCGTCGCGCAGCAGGCCGCGGTGCTGGTCACCATCCGGTTGGCGAACGACCGCGGCACCACCGGCACGGTCAACGTCTACAACTACGTCCAGGCCGTCTACCTCCTGCCGTACGCGATCGCGGCGGTGCCGCTGGCGACCTCGGCGTTCCCGCGGTTGGCCGGGGCGACGGGGGAGCAGGTGCTCGGTCGGGTGCTCCCGTTGGTGCTCGCGGCCGGCGCGCTCGGCGCCGCGGTGCTGTTCTCCGTCGCCCGCCCGATGCAGCAGTTCTTCGTCGCCCTCGACGCCCACCCCGCGGCGATGGCGCCGCTGGCCGACGCGGTCCGGGCGTACGCACCCGGCCTGGTCGGATTCAGCCTGATCGCCCTGCTCGGCAGAGCCCTGTTCGTCCGTGGCCACGCCGTCCAGGCGGGGCTTGCGACCGCGGCCGGTTGGGCCGTCGCGGCGTTGCTGCCGTTCGTCCTGCTGAGTGGCGTGAGCGCCGACCCGCGGCGCACCCTCGTCGCGCTGGGGATCGCCTCGTCGGTCGGCATGCTGCTGGCCGCTGGGTTGCTGCTGGCTCTGGTCCGGCGCGACTGGGGGCCGGCCGTGCTGGGTGGCCGGCCGTGGACGGTCGTGGTGATCCTCGCGTCCGCCGTCCTGGCCGCGGCGGTGGGCAGCGTACTCGGCCGCTGGGTGCCGTCCGGGTTGGCCGGTTCGGCGATCGGCGCGGTCGTCGTAGGGTTGCTCGTCGTGATCGTGTTCGCGGTGCCCGTCGCCGCGACGGACCGCCGTCTCCTCGCCGCGTGGCGACCGAGCGGCGCAAGGAAGGAACCGCAATGACCGTACGGGTGTTGCTCGTGGTCGGCACCGTCGCCGGCGGAGCCGGACAACATGTGCGCAACCTCGCCGCGGGACTCGTCCGCCGCGGACACACCGTCACCGTCGCGTGCCCGACCGTGGTCAGTGAGCGGTTCGATTTCGCCGGCGACGGCGCCCGGGTCGAACGCATCGAGATCAGCGAGCGGCCCTCGCCGACCCGCGACGCCCGCAGCATGCGCGACCTGCGGCGGCTCACCAAGCTGGCCGACGTCGTCCACGCCCACGGTGTGCGCGCCGGCGCTCTGGCCTGTCTGGCGACCAAGGACACCCCGGTCGTGGTCACCCTGCACAACGCGGCGCCGAGTTCCTCCGGGTTCAGCAAGGTCGCCTTCGACACCCTCGAGCGCATCGTCGCGGGCCAGGCGGACGCGGTCCTCGCCGTCTCCAGTGACCTGGTTGAGCGGGTCCGGTCGCTCGGCTGCGAGAACCCGCAGCTCGCGTTGGTGCCGGCCGGTCCGCTGACCGCGCCGCAGCGCACGGTCGAGGACGTGCGCGCCGAGTTCGGCGCCGACGAACTGGTGCTGGTCGTCGGCCGGTTGGCCTCCCAGAAGCGGATCGACCGAGCGATCGACGTGGCGGCGAAGCTCGCCGCGGACCACCCCGGGATGCGGTGGATCGTCGCCGGCGACGGGCCGTTGCGGGCCGACCTGGAGGCCCGGATCGAACGCCGTACGGCCCCGGTCACCCTGCTCGGCCACCGCCGCGACGTTCCGGATCTGCTGCGTGCCGCCGACCTGGTCGTGTCGACGGCGACCTGGGAGGGGCAGCCGGTCTGGCTGCAGGAGGCTCTGCAGGCTGGCGCAGCGATCGTGACCACCGACGCCGGTGGCACCCGGGACGTCGTCCGCGACGCCGCCCGGTTGGTGCCGCCCGGCGACGGTTCCGCGATGCGGACCGCCGTTGACCACATGTTGAACGACGACGAGGCCCGTACGGACCTCCAGCAGCGCGCTGTCGCGCGGGCGCAGGCGTTGCCGACCGAGGACGACGCGCTCGAACAGCTCGAAACGACCTACCGTTCGCTCCTGCCCGACACCATCGCGTAGGCTGGCAGCCCGTGGCGGAGACGACGAAGCACATCTTTGTAACCGGAGGCGTTGCCTCCTCGCTCGGCAAGGGCCTGACGGCCTCGAGCCTCGGACATCTTCTGGGCGCGCGTGGCCTGCGGGTCACCATGCAGAAGCTCGATCCGTACATCAACGTCGACCCGGGAACGATGAACCCGTTCCAGCACGGCGAGGTGTTCGTGACCGACGACGGCGCCGAGACCGACCTCGACATCGGTCACTACGAGCGCTTCCTGGACCGGAACCTGGCCGGCAGCGCGAACGTGACGACCGGCAAGGTCTACAGCCAGGTGATCGCCAAGGAGCGCCGCGGCGAGTACCTCGGCGACACCGTGCAGGTGATCCCGCACATCACCAACGAGATCAAGGAACAGATGCGGGCCCAGGCCGGCCCCGACGTCGACCTGATCATCACCGAGATCGGCGGCACCGTCGGCGACATCGAGTCGCTGCCGTTCCTGGAGGCGGCACGCCAGGTGCGCCAGGACCTCGGCCGCGACAACGTGTTCTTCCTGCACGTCTCGCTGGTGCCGTACCTCGCACCGAGCGGCGAGTTGAAGACCAAGCCCACCCAGCACTCCGTGGCGGCGCTGCGTCAGGTCGGTATCCAGCCGGACTCGCTGGTGCTGCGCGCCGACCGTGAGCTGCCGGAGTCGATCAAGAAGAAGATCGCCCAGTCCTGCGACGTCGACCTCGAGGCCGTCGCGGCCTGCGTCGACGCACCGAGCATCTACGACATCCCGAAGGTGCTGCACAACGAGCGCCTGGACGCCTACGTCGTCCGCCGGCTCGACCTGCCGTTCAAGGACGTCGACTGGGACAGCTGGGACAACCTGCTGCGTCGTGTCCACCACCCGGAGCACATCGTCGAGGTGGCCCTGGTCGGCAAGTACATCGACCTGCCCGACGCGTACCTGTCGGTCACCGAGGCGCTGCGCGCCGGTGGCTTCCACCACGACGCCAAGGTGAAGATCCGTTGGGTCGCCAGTGACACCTGCGCCACCGAGAGCGGCGCGAGCAAGGCGCTCGCCGGCGTCGACGCGGTGCTGGTCCCCGGCGGCTTCGGCGTCCGCGGCATCGAGGGCAAGCTCGGCGCACTGAAGTGGGCCCGCGAGAAGCAGATCCCGACCCTCGGCATCTGCCTCGGCCTGCAGTGCATGGTCATCGAGTACGCCCGCAACGTCGCCGGTATCGAGGGCGCGTCGTCCTCGGAGTTCGACCCCGACACCAAGGCTCCGGTCGTCGCGACGATGGAGGAGCAGAAGAGCTTCGTCGAGGGCGCGGGCGACCTGGGCGGCACCATGCGCCTCGGCGCGCAGACGGCGACCCTGCTCGCCGACTCCGTCGTGGCGAAGACGTACGGCGCGACCTCCGCGGTCGAGCGTCACCGGCACCGCTACGAGGTCAACAACGACTACCTCGAGCAGCTCACCGACGCCGGTCTGGTCGTCAGCGGCACCCACCCGGAGTGGGGCCTGGTCGAGTTCGTCGAGCTGCCCGCAGACGTCCACCCGTACTACGTCGCGACCCAGGCGCACCCGGAGTTCAAGTCCCGCCCGCACAAGGCGCACCCGCTGTTCGCCGGTCTCATCGGCGCGGCGATCGACCAGCAGCGCGCCGCGCGACTGGTCGAGGTGGAGCGTCCGGTCGAGGCGACCGAGGACCAGCCGGCGTGACCGACCCGCTGGTCGACCGGTACGACCCACGGCCGGTCCGGCGCCGGGCCACGGCCTTCACCGGCCGGGTCTGGGACGTCGTGACCGACGACGTCGATCTCGGCCCGGCCGGGGTCGTCACCCGTGACTACGTCCAGCACACCGGCGCCGTCGCGGTCGTCGCGCTGCGCGGCCTCCCGGAGGCGCCGGAGGTCCTGCTGATCCAGCAGTACCGCCACCCGGTCGGCACCCACGACTGGGAGGTGCCGGCCGGCCTGCTGGACGTCGCGGGGGAGGACCCGCTGGCCGCCGCGCAGCGTGAGCTGGCGGAGGAGGCCGACCTCGGCGCGTCCGAGTGGGCGGTCCTGCTCGACCTGTTCACCTCGCCGGGCGGCAGCTCGGAGAACATTCGCGTGTTCCTGGCCAGCGACGTGCACGAGCGCACGCTGACCGACTTCGTCCGCGAGGGCGAGGAGGCCGACATGCCGACCCGCTGGGTGCCGTTGGCCGACGCAGTCGCCGCCGCCATGGACGGTCGACTGCACAACGCGACCACGATCAGCGGCGTGCTCGCCGCCGAGCAGGCGCTGCGCGACGGCGTCGCGACGCTCCGGCCGGCCGACGCGCCCTGGCCGACCCACCCCGCGTACCGCTGATGGGTCGGCTGTCGCAGCGAGGTGCCGTCCCGCCGTTCCACGTCATGGAGCTGCTGGCGGCCGCCACGCGGCGGCAGCAGACCCACGGCGACGCGATCCTGCTCTGCGTCGGTCAACCGGCCACCCCGGCCCCGGCGCCCGTACGCCGCCGGGTGGCCGAGGCACTGGGCAGCGAGACGCTCGGCTACACCGAGTCCAAGGGCATCCGCGAACTCCGTACGACGATCGCCGACCACTACGACCGTACGTACGGTGTATCGGTCGACCCGGAACAGGTGCTGATCAGTTCGGGCAGCTCCGGCGGCTTCAGCACGCTGCTGACCGCGGCCTTCGACCCGGGCGCGACCATCGCGATGACCCGGCCCGGATACCCCGCGTACCGCAACACCGTCCGGGCGCTCGGCCTGCAGGTGCTCGACCTGGAATGCGGTGTGGCACAACGGTTCCAGCCGACCGTCGAGCAACTCGACGCGCTGCCCACCAAACCGGACGGCCTGATCATCGCCAGCCCGGCGAACCCGACCGGCACGGTGATCGACCCCGACGAGCTGGCGGCGATCGGGCAGTGGTGCGCGGCCAACGACGTCTTGCTGCTGTCCGACGAGATCTACCACGGCATCTCGTACGGCCGGGCGACCGCGACGGCGTGGGAGACCTCGCGTGAAGCGGTCGTGCTCGGTTCGGTCAGCAAATTCCACTCGATGACCGGCTGGCGGCTCGGCTGGAACCTGTTGCCGGAACACCTGGTGCGCCGCACCGAACTGCTGCAGGGGAACCTGGCGATCTGCGCCCCGGCGATCTCGCAGGTCGGTGCCGTCGCCGCGTTCACGCCCGAGTCCGAGCAGGAACTGCGCGGCCACGTCGAGCGCTACGCGCGCAATCGCCAGGTGGTGCTGGACCGGCTCCCGGAGCTGGGCGTGACCTCGTTCGCGCCGCCGGACGGCGCGTTCTACGCCTACTGCGACATCGGCCACCTCACCGACGACTCGCAGCGGTGGTGCCTGGACGTTCTGGACCGTACGGGCGTGGCCCTCGCGCCCGGCGTCGACTTCGACCCGGTCGACGGGCACCGCTTCATGCGCCTGTCGTTCTGCGGGTCGACCGAGGACCTGCACACCGCCTTCGACCGGCTGGGCGGCCTGGTGTGACCGGTCGCCTCGTCCTGCTGAACGGCCCGTCGAGCGCCGGGAAGTCGACGCTCGCGCAGGCGTTCGCGGCCTCGATGCCGACCCCCTGGATCGTGTTCCCGGTGGATCTGTGGCACCATGCGCGGTCGCGTCCCGATCAGCGGCCCGAGGGGACGACGATGACCGACGCCGACTGGCAGGAGACCTTCCGGCGTACGCGCGCCGGCTACCACCGCGCACTGGCCGGCCTGGCCGCCGCCGGCAACGACGTCATCGGCGACCGCGTTCGAGC
>JASLFY010000369.1 GCA_030150425.1 Yimella sp.
TGCGCCTCGAAGTTCCAGTGGATACCGTCCGGGTTCGCCCGGCCCGACATCACCTCGTCACCGACGGCGGCCTTGAGGTCGACGACCGGAATCTGCTTCTGGTCAGCCCAGTCGGTGATCGCCGCGACCGTGGCGTCACGCCACCGGTGCGAGCTGCCATAGGTCTCCGCGATGTGCACGGACGGGATGGTCGCCACGAAGGGAATACCGGGACGGTTGAAATCGATTGCCCCGCGGGTCTCTTCGAGATATTCGACCGTCAGGTGTGCCGGCAGCGCGGGCCGGGCGAGCGGGGACAGCCGTGGCTGCAGCCAGCCGTAGCCGTCCCGCACGATGCGGCGCAGCCACGGCGGCCGCACGTAGCGGATCAGTTCCCGCAGCGCCGTCGGGAGCGGCGACGGCAGCGAGTCCATGCCGCAGGTAGCGAAGATCACCGCGCCGGCCTTCGGCAGTGCCGCCCACGACCGCGGGTCCTGCGTCGCGGCCCACCACACGTCGCGGCACGTCCAGCCGATGCGGCCGATCAGTTCCAGGTCCCAACCGAGTTGCGAGGCAACGATGTTGGGCCAGATGCGCGGATCGTCGGACGGCAGGCCGCCCGTCGGTCCGTAGTAGGACAGCGAGTCGCAGAAGACGAGGAGAACGGGCTTCTTCGGAGTAGTCGGTGTCTCAGAGGACATCGTTGGCCACCTGAGCCGAGGCGTTCCACACATCCAGACGCCACTTGACGGGATCGTCGTCCGCCAGTCCGGCGCTGTGCCCGGACAGCTGCACCCAGCTGGCGTTGCCCATGCCCCCGAGTATCGGCCAGTTGTCCACCGGCAGCTCGAGCAGGGCGGCGGTCAGGGCGGCGATCAGCCCGCCGTGCGCGACGAGCACGACGGGGCGGTCGACCTCGTCAACACCCCATTCGGGCAGATTGCGAATCTGCTCGGACACCACCGGAAGGCTGCGGTTCGCCACATCCACCCGGCTCTCGCCGTTGTGCGGTGCCCAGCGGGCATCGTCACGCCAGGCCAGCCGCGCCCCGGGCGCGATCGCGTCGACCTCGTGATGGGTCAGGCCCTGCCAGTCCCCCAGGTGCGTCTCGCGCAGCCGTTCGTCGATCGACACCGGCATCCCGGCCTGGTCCCCCAGCGTCGTCGCGGTGTCGAGAGCCCGGCGCAGGTCGGACGACACGATCACCAGGGGCTGACGCTTGGCCAGCACCTCGGCCGCCGCCACCGCCTGCGCCCGGCCCAGATCACTGAGGTCGGTGTCGAGCTGGCCCTGCATCCGGCTGGTGGCGTTGTACTCCGTCTGACCGTGACGCAGCAGCAGGAGGCGGCGGTTCCTCACTCGCCGTCCTCGTCGGACGCGTCGTCACCGTCAGGGTTCACCGGCAGCTCCCCATCCAGGTCGACCTCGACGGCCGGGCAGTCCCGCCACAGCCGGTCCAGCGCGTAGTACTCGCGCTCTTCCTGGTGCTGGATGTGCACCACGATGTCGACGTAGTCGAGCAGCACCCAGCGGCCCTCGCGGGCGCCTTCGCGACGGGCCGGCTTGTGGCCCGCCCAGCGCATCTTCTCCTCGACCTCGTCGACGATGGCGTTGACCTGGCGGTCGTTGGACGCCGAGGCGATGACGAAGTAATCGGTGATGACCAACTGATCCGAGACGTCGATGACGCTGATGTTCTCGCCGAGCTTGGCGGCCGCCGCACGGGCGGCGACCGTCGCCATGCTGAGGGCTTCTTGCGTGGCAGTCATGAACTCTCCTGCTTGTCCGTGGCCTGATAAAGCCCACGTTTGGATACGTATTGGACGACGCCGTCGGGCACCAGGTACCAGATGGGCCGGTTGGCCTGGGCGCGGCGACGGCAGTCGCTCGACGAGATGGCCAGCGCGGGCACCTCGACCAAAGTCAGGGCGTCGGGCGGCAGTTCTTTCTGGGCTTCCTCGATGTGCTTGCCGTCGAGCTCGTAGCCGGGCCGGCTGACCCCGATGAACCGGGCCGTGGAGAACAGCTCCTCCCAGTTCTGCCAGGACAGGATCGAGGCCAGCGCGTCGGCGCCGGTGATGAAGAACAGGTCGGTGTCGGGATTCTGGCGGGCCAGATCCCGCAAGGTGTCCTTGGTGTAGGTGGGGCCGCCGCGATCGATGTCGACGCGGCTGACCGAGAACCGCGGATTGGCGGCCGTCGCGATGACCGTCATCAGATACCGGTCCTCGGCGGCGGTGACGTGTCGGTCCCGCTTCTGCCAGGGCTGCCCGGTGGGGACGAACACCACTTCGTCGAGTTCGAACAGGTCAGCCACTTCACTGGCCGCGACGAGGTGTCCATGGTGGATGGGGTCGAACGTCCCACCCATCACTCCCAGCCTGCGTCGAGTCACGATTGGCCAGCTTACGGCAGTGTTCGGAGCCAACTCGGGGGCAGGACCTCGCAGGCTAGACCGGCAGCAGGTTGTCGATCACCGACGCGAGCTGCTTGGCGGACCGGCATTCGTGCATGGTGATGACGTCCTGGTACTTGGCCGTCGCCGAGTCGCCGCTGCCCCACAGATGCTTGGGCTCGGGGTTGAGCCAGTGCGCGTGGCGGCTGGCGCCCACCATGTGCGCCAGCAGGTCGGCCTGCGGGTTCCGATAGTTGTTGCGGCCGTCGCCGAGCACCAGCAGCGCCGTCCGCGGCGACAGTGCGTTGGGCCACTTGTCCAGGAACGAGACGAAGGCGTGGCCGTAGTCCGAGTGCCCGTCGCGCGTGTACACGGCTGCCTCGCGGGTGATCTTCTGCACCGCGACAGCCAGGTCGGCATCAGGCCCGAACAGCTCGGTGACCTCGTCGGTGGTGTCGATGAAGGCAAAGACGCGAACCCGACTGAACTGTTGCCGCAGCGCGTGCACCAGCATCAGGGTGAAGTGGCTGAAGCCCGCGACGGAGCCGGACACGTCGCACAGCACCACGAGCTCGGGGCGGGCCGGATGCGGTTTCTTGAGGACCACGTCGATGGGCACGCCACCGGTCGACATCGATTTGCGCAGCGTCTTGCGCAGGTCGATCTGGCCGACATGCGAGCGACGGCGGCGCGCCGCGAGCCGGGTGGCCAGCGTGCGGGCCAGGGGCGCAACGACATTGCGCATCTGGCGCAGTTGTTCGCCTGACGCCCTGAGGAATTCGACGTTCTCGGCCAGCTGCGGGATGCCGTAGGTCTGCACGTGATCGCGGCCGATCTGCTCGGCGGTCCGCCGCTTGGTCTCCGACTCGACCATGTGGCGCAGCCGCGAAATACGCTTGGCGGCAATCGCTTTGGCGATCTGTTCCTGGGTCGGTGAGGGCTCGTCACCGTACGGCGCCAGCAGACCGGCCAGCAGCTTGCCCTCCAGCTGATCCAGCCCCATGGCCTTGAGCGCCTGGTACGACGAATACGACGGCCCGCGGCTCGAGTTGTACTTGCCGTAGGCATCGACGATCTGCGCGATCATCGCCATCAGGCGATCATCGAGGTTGGCCATGTCGGCGTCGGACAGCAGGTCGATGAGCGCCGACCGCATCGCCTCGACGTCCTCCGGCGGTATCCGGTCGGGCCGGTTCTCCGGGTCCTCGTCGTCGTCGAGTTCGAGCACGGCGCGGTCCCCCATGGCCGCGGGGAACCACAGGTCGAACAACGCGTTGTAGGTTTCGCGGTGGTCGGGCCGGCGCAGCACCGCGCAGGCCAGGCCCTCGCGC
>JASLFY010000387.1 GCA_030150425.1 Yimella sp.
TGGTCTACCTGCTGGTCGGTGCGGTCGTCGGGCTGGAGAGCCTCGGCATTCCGCTGCCCGGCGAGGTGGTGCTCGTCGCCGCCGCGATCATGTCGGCCCACGACGGCGCCGACGTCGGCCCGCTGGGCATCGCGATCGCCGCGGTCCTGGGCGCCTCCATCGGCGATTCGATCGGTTACGGCATCGGCCATCGGTACGGCGACCGGCTGTTCGCCCGACTCGGTCGCCGGTTCCCACACCACTTCAACGCGGACACGATCGACTACGCCGCCCACCTGTTCAAGCGCTACGGCATGGTCGCGGTGTTCGTCGGCCGCTTCATCGCCCTGCTGCGCATCTTCGCCGGCCCGTTGTCCGGGATGCTCAAGATGCACTACCCGCGGTTCCTGGCGGCCAACGTCTCCGGCGCGATCGTGTGGGGCGCCGGCACCACGTACGCCGTCTACTACCTCGGCCGCGCCGCCGAGGTCTACCTGCAGCGGTTCTCGTACGTCGCCCTCGCGATCGCGGTGGTCATCGGGATCGGCTTCTCGACGATCCTGCGCAAGCGCCTGGAGCGCAACATCGCGGCGTTCGCGGCCGAGCGCCGGGCGAACCGCGACCTGGTGACCGAGTCAGAGCAAGCCGATCCCGCGTAGTTCGTCCTCGGTGAACATCCGCGACCGGATCAGGAAGCGCACGCCCTCGGGCGCTTCGAGGGAGAAACCGCTGCCCCGCCCGGGAACGATGTCGACCGTGAGGTGGGTGTGCTTCCAGTACTCGTACTGCGACTCGCTCATGTAGAACGGCACCGGCTTCTCGACGCCATCGATCTGTACTTCCTGCAACAACACGTCCACGTCACCGATCAGGAAGTCGCCGTCGGGGTAACACATGGGTGCACTGCCGTCGCAGCACCCGCCGGACTGGTGGAACATCACCGGGCCGTTGCGCTGCACCAACGTGCGCACCATCTCGGCAGCGGCCGGCGTGAAAGCCACCTTCTCGACCGTCATCTCCTGCATCCGGGTCACCCTCTCGCCGACAGCTGCGCTGTTCCTTCTGGTCGCAATGCACCCGGTGGGCGGCATTGCGCCGCCCACCGGGACACACCGATCAGAAGAAGCCCTGCGCGTCCTGGCTGTAGGACACGAGCAGGTTCTTCGTCTGCTGGTAATGGTCGAGCATCATCTTGTGGTTCTCGCGGCCGATACCGGACTGCTTGTAACCACCGAACGCGGCGTGCGCCGGGTAGGCGTGATAGCAGTTGGTCCAGACCCGACCGGCCTTGATCCCGCGACCCATCCGGTACGCGACGCCACCGTCGCGCGACCACACGCCGGCACCGAGGCCGTACAACGTGTCGTTCGCCGTCTTCAGCGCGTCCGCCTCGTCGTCGAAGGTGGTGACCGAGACAACCGGTCCGAAGATCTCCTCCTGGAAGATGCGCATCGAGTTGTCACCCTCGAAGACCGTCGGGCGAACATAGTAGCCGCCGGAGAGATCACCGCCCAGATCGGCCACCTCACCGCCGGTGAGCACCTTCGCGCCCTCCTGCTTGCCGATCTCGAGGTAGCTCTTGATCTTCTCCAACTGGTCGTTGGACGCCTGCGCACCCATCGAGGTCTCGGTGTCGAGCGGATTGCCCATCTTGATCTTCTCCACACGGGCCACGGCGTCCTTGATGAAGTCGCTGTAGATCGAGCTCTGGATCAGCGAGCGCGAGGGGCAGGTGCAGACCTCGCCCTGGTTGAGGGCGAACATCGCGAAGCCCTCCTGCGCCTTGTCGTAGAACGAGTCGCGTTGAGCCGCCACGTCCTCGAAGAAGATGTTCGGCGACTTTCCACCCAGTTCGAGTGTGACCGGGATCAGGTTCTGGCTGGCGTACTGCATGATCAGCCGGCCGGTCGTCGTCTCACCGGTGAAGGCGATCTTGGCGATGCGCTTGTTCGATGCCAGCGGCTTTCCGGCCTCGGTGCCGAAGCCGTTGACGATGTTCACCACACCGGCCGGGAGCAGGTCGCCGATGATCTCGATCAACTTCAGAATCGACCAGGGTGTCTGCTCGGCCGGCTTCAGCACCACGGCGTTGCCCGCAGCGAGCGCCGGAGCGAGCTTCCAGACCGCCATCAGGATCGGGAAGTTCCACGGGATGATCTGACCGACAACGCCGAGCGGTTCGTGGAAGTGGTAGGCGATCGTGTTCTCGTCGATCTCGCTGATCCCGCCCTCCTGGGCGCGCAGCGTCCCGGCGAAATAGCGGAAGTGATCGATGGCCAGCGGGATGTCGGCCGCGAGCGTCTCGCGGACGGCCTTGCCGTTGTCCCAGCTCTCGATGACCGCGATGTCCTGCAGGTTCGCCTCCATCCGGTCGGCGATCTTCAGCAGGACGTTCGCGCGATCGGTCGGCGACGTGCGACCCCACGCGTCGGCGGCGTTGTGGGCCGCGTCCAGCGCGGCCTCGATGTCCTCGGCGTTACCGCGGGCGATCCGAGTGAACACCTGACCGGTCTGCGGGGCGAAGTTGTCGAAGTACTCCCCCGACTTCGGCGGGACGAACTCGCCGCCGATGTAGTGGCCGTACTGCTCGTCGACCTTGATGCTGGATCCGGCGGAACCCGGACGCTCGAACACGGGCATTTCTGCTCCCATCTCGTGATGCTCATCGGTGCACTACTGCGTGAATGTGACGCTAGTCACAGTCACGTTGCAATGACGTTGCAGCCTCAGAGCAAGCGGTGCAGGTGCGCCTGGGCGACCGCCCGCAGCGGTGACCCGAGCGGCAGCAGACCGGCGAGCGCCTCCCACGCCGCGGCGTCCTGGGCACCCCACGGCTGCCGGGTCCAGGCCGCCAACAGGTCGGCACGGCCGGCGGAGCGGACTCCCGCCGACATCGCGGCGTGAACGGTCTCTCGCAGTTCCTCGATCGCCGGCGCGGTCGAGTGCGGCAGCAAAGGACCCGCGTACGCCCGCAGCGCCGCGTCGACGTCACCGGCCGACAGCCGGTCGAGCGCCCCCTGCCAGTCGGCCCGGACCTGTGTCCGCAACCGGTACGGCCGGGAGTCGAGCACGTCGTCGCCGAGCACGGCGCGCAGCCGCCCCATCTCGGCCCGTACGGTCGAGCTGCCGGATTCCGATTCGTAGAGCCCGCAGGCGATTTCGTCGCCGG
>JASLFY010000046.1 GCA_030150425.1 Yimella sp.
CACCGCCGGGCTCGGACGACGGCTCGCCCGCGCGCCTGGTCCTCGACCAGGCCCGGGCCCTGCTCGTCGCCCGCCCCGATATCCGTTACGTGATGGGCGGCGGCCACGGCCGCCGTCCCGGACCGACCGCGTACGCCGAACACGACGGGCTGGACTGCTCCGGGTTCAGCCGCTGGGTGCTCGACCGCGCGTTCGGGACCGACCTGATCGGCAACACCGCCGCCCGCGACCAACGTCGCCGGATCCCGCTGGTGTCACCGGACGAGGCCGTCCCCGGCGACCTGGCGTTCTTCTTCCACTTCCGCGCCGACCTGGGCCGGCTCGAGTGGGGCCACGTCGGGATCTACGCCGGCGCGGGCGACGTCATCCACTCCGTCGACATCCCCGGCGCGGACGGCCTGCGGCTGGACTCCCTCGCCTCCGTCAAGCCGGTGGAACTGGAGTTCCGCCGGCCGCTCCCGCTCCACCCACAGGACTCCCGAAAGGACCCGTCATGACCACCGCACTCCTGCGCCGCACCACCGGCCTGCTCACCGCCCTCACCGTCACCGCCGGCGTGGGCGCCGGTATCGGCGCCGGCTCGGCCGACGCCACCCCCGCGCCGCTGAAACTCTCCTCGAGCGCCTGCGCCGGGTGGATCCAGCAGGGTCAGACCAGCGGGTGCGTCACCCGCCTCCAGCAACTGCTGAACAGCCGCCAGTACCAGCCGATCGCGGTCGACGGGGTGTTCGGTGCGGGCACCGCGAGCGCCGTGAAGAAGTTCCAGCGCGACCAGGGTCTGGTCGCCGACGGCATCGTCGGGTCCGCCACCAAGGCCCGCCTCGACCCGACCGGCGCCGGCCGCGGGTCGGCTGTCGTGACGGCGGTGACCCAACTGATGAACGGCACGAAGTACCCGTACGTCTGGGGCGGCGGGCACGGCGCGAAGGTGGGGGCGACGTACGGGGAGTCGAACGCCGCCGGGACCGCTCACGCCACCGGGCTGGACTGCTCCGGTTTCACGCGGTGGGCGTACGCCAAGGCCTTCGGGTACGACCGCCTCGGCTCGATGGGCGCGGTCAACCAGGCGTTCCTCGGCACGAAGACGACGAACCCGCAGCCGGGCGACCTGGTGCTGTACGCCAACCGCTCGACCCCGACGAACTACCACCACATCGCGATCTACCTGGGCGGCGGCACGACGGCCGGCCGGATCGCGCAGGAGCGGACGTTCGGCAGCCCGCAGGTCTACGGCACTCTCAGCACGACGCCGGCCCAGGACCTCTACGTGTTCGTCCACATCCCGGGCTGAACCGGCGGAGGGGTCAGCTCTCCTCGGCCCGACCCGTCGGCATCACCAGCGACAGAGCCGCCACCACACAGGCGGCGACCAGCGGCATCAACATCGCCTGCTGGATCCCGGTGTGATGGACCAACAGGCCCATCACACCGGGGCCGATGAGGGAGACGGCATAGCCGAAGGTCACCACCAGGGACAGCCCGCGACCGCCGCCGAGCATGCCGGCCAGCCCGTAGATCTGCGGCGCGACCAGCGCCATGCCGGCGCCGACCAGCCCCCACCCGACCAGCAGCACGCCGAGCTGTCCGACGGTCACGCTGATCAGATAGCCGACCACCGCGGTCGCCGCACCGGCGCGCACCACCATCCGTCGGCCGAAGCGGTGCACCAGGTGGTCGCCGCTCATCCGGACCGCGACCATGCAGATCGAGAACGCGGCCAGACCCCAGGCGGCCCGGTTCGGGGCGACGTTCGCGACGTCGCGTACGTGCACCGACGACCAGTCGAACGCCGTGCCCTCGGCGAGGCCGAAGCCGACCGCCATCGCCGCCAGGACGTACGCCGACCGCGGGATCGGCCGCCGTACGCCGGACTCGTCGTGGTGGTGGACCGGACGGGTGTCGGCCGACCAGCGCAGCAGCAGCGGCAGACCGGCCAACGACAACACCGCCGAGATCGCCAGCGCTCCGACGATCGTGGTCGTGCCCGAGGAGAGGGCGCCGACCGCGAGGACCAGCGCGGCGCCGGAGAAGGAGCCGATCGACCAGCACGCGTGGAACCTACTCATCGACGCCGACCCGGTGGCCTCCTCGACGCCGACGGCGAGGACGTTCATCGCGGTGTCGGTCAGTCCGTTGCCGAATCCGTAGAGCAGCACCATCGCCAGCGCGACCGGCAAGGAGGGTGCGGCGGCGACCGCGCCGAGGCCGACGGCGACCAACCCGATGCCGAGCAGGGTGGGCAGCAGCGCGCCACGCCGGTCCGCCATTCGGCCGGCGATGTTGATCCCGATGATCGCGGCGACTCCGGCGAAGAACAGCAGCAGGCCGAGACCACGCGCGTCGGTGCCCCACCGGGTCGCGAACAGCGGCATCAGCGCACCGATCGTTCCGACCGCAATTCCGTTGCACCAGAAGGCAATCACCACGCAGACGCGCGCTCTGCGGGAGTTCAGGAGAGCGATCCGTTCGGGACCGGCGAGACTGCTGCGAAAGGGCATGACGGCATTGTTTCCCAGCGCCCGCGAACCCGCAGAATCGACCACCGCGAGACGGGGCCGACTTTTACCACGAACGGTTTCAAGGCACAATAGGTAATTCTGTTGTCTATGGATCGCCCGGGACAGCGCGCGGTCCACGAGGAGATTTCCAAGTGCCAGTTCTGGAGGCCCGACACCTCTACAAGGTGTTCGGTGGCCGTTCGAAGGAAGCAGTGAAGAGGCTCCGCGCGGGTGACGATCCGGCTGAGGTCAGCCGCCGTCTCGAGGTCACCCCCGC
This sequence comes from Yimella sp., assembly GCA_030150425.1. Lineage (GTDB taxonomy): Bacteria > Actinomycetota > Actinomycetes > Actinomycetales > Dermatophilaceae > Yimella. The sequence goes on from JASLFY010000046.1 coordinate 2,776, forward strand.
CGTTGTCGACGCAGGATTCAGTGTCGAACAGGGTGAGATCTTCGTCGTCATGGGCCTGTCCGGCTCGGGAAAGTCGACGCTCATCCGCATGCTCAACGGGCTCCACTCGACCACGTCGGGTGAGGTGCTCGTCCACGGCAAGGACATCGCACGGATGAACCCCGCCGAACTGCGGACCGTGCGCCGCGACCACATCTCGATGGTGTTCCAGCACTTCGCGCTGCTCCCGCACCGCACGGTGTTGGAGAACGCGGAGTACGCGTTGAAGATCAAGGGCGTCGACCCCGCCGAGCGCACCCGTCGCGCCCGGGAGGCGCTCGCGCTGGTGGACCTGGACGGCCAGGAGGACCGCTACCCGGACCAGTTGTCCGGCGGTATGCAGCAGCGCGTCGGCCTCGCCCGCGCGCTCGCTGCCGACACCGACATCCTGCTGATGGACGAGGCGTTCAGCGCGCTCGACCCGCTGATCCGCCGCGACATGCAGGACCAGCTGTTGACCCTGCAGAGCAAGCTCGGCAAGACGATCATCTTCATCACCCACGACCTCAACGAGGCGATGCGCCTCGGCGACCGGATCGCGATGATGCGCCACGGCAAGATCGTGCAGATCGGCACCGCAGAGCAGATCCTGACCGACCCGGCCAACGACTACGTCGCCCAGTTCGTCGCGGACGTCGACCGTACGCGCGTGTTCAACGCCGACGCGATCATGGAGAAGCCGATCGCGACCATCGGCGAGGGCGCCGGTGCCCGCGCCGCCCACCGCACCATGCGTGAGCACCAGGTGCCCGGGCTGTTCGTCGTCTCCCGCGACCGTACGTTGGTCGGCTACGTCCTCGACGACGACGTCGCCGGCCTGCACGACGAGCCGATGCGCGACGTCATGCGCCCGATCGAGTTGTCGGTGCCGCAGCACACCCCGGCGGCCGAGTTGTTCACCCCGTCCGCCGAGAACCGACTCCCGCTGCCCGTCGTCAACGACGACGGTCGCCTGATCGGGGTGATTCCCCGCGTGACCCTGCTGTCCAAGCTCGGCGCCGGAACCGCGTCCCACCTCGACCACACCACCGATGAGGAGGTCTCCGCGTGAGCGCCGTCCACTCCGAAACCATCAGCCCCCGGATCCACGTCGGCTCCTGGGCCGACTCGGCCGTGTCCTGGCTGACCGACCACCTCAGCTGGCTGTTCACCGGCCTCGCCGACGCCGTCACCTGGATCGTCGGCAACATCGACGACGGGCTGCGCAACATCCCGATCGTGCTGCTGGTCATCCTGTTCGCGCTCATCGCGTGGTGGGCCCGCGGCTGGCGTGCCGCCATCGGCACCGTCATCGGGTTCGTCGTCATCGACGGCCTCGGCGCCTTCCCGCACACCCTGGACACCCTCGCCCAGATCCTGGTCGCGAGCGTCCTCGGCGTCGCGATCTCGGTGCCACTGGGCATCTGGGCCGCGCGCTCGGACAAGGTCTCGCGGGTCGTACGACCGGCCATGGACTTCATGCAGACCCTTCCGGCGTACGTCTACCTGCTGCCGTTCCTGTTCCTGATGGGCCTCGGTGTGCCGAGCGCCGTGCTCGCGACGATCATCTTCGCGATGCCGCCCGGCGTCCGGCTGGCCGAACTGGGCATCCGGCAGGTCGACAGCGAGATTCTCGAGGCCGGTCAGTCGTTCGGCGCCACCCGCTGGGAGGTGCTGCGGGGCATCCAGCTGCCGCTGGCCCTCACCACGATCATGGCCGGCGTCAACCAGGTCATCATGCTGGCGCTGTCGATGGTCGTCATCGGCGGCATCGTGGGCGCGCCCGGGCTGGGCTCCGACGTGATGTCGGCGCTGTCCCAGCTGCAGGTCGGCCCCGGTGTGGAAGCCGGTCTGGCCGTCGTGATCCTCGCGATCTACCTCGACCGGGTGACCGACGCCCTCGCCAAGCCGCAGCTCGGCCTGCGCGCCGAACTCGCCACCCTCAAGCAGCAGCGCGCCCAGCGCGCCGACCAGGACGACACCGTCGCCGCTGCCGCGAAGGGTGCGTGACACGAATGGGAGCAACTGTGAATCGTAGGAACTTCGCCCTCCTGATGACCGCGGGTCTGGGCAGCGCCGTGCTGTCCGCGTGTGGCACCGCGAACGACGAGGAGAAGAAGAACAACGGTGGCGAGGTCGGCGGCATCGACGCCGACAACAGCAAGACCATCACCATCGGCTACATCGACTGGGACGAGGACGTCGCCGTCACCCACCTGTGGAAGAAGCTGCTGGAGAACAAGGGCTACAAGGTCAACCTGCAGCACGTCACCGACGCCGGTCCGGTCTTCGTCGGCCTGGACAAGGGCCAGGTCGACCTGTACCTGGACGCCTGGCTGCCGCTGACCCACAAGGTCTACTGGGACAAGTACGGCAAGGACCTCAGCGACCTGGGCATCTGGTACTCCAACGCCAAGCTGACCATCGCGGTGCCGGACTACATGAAGATCGACTCGATCGACCAGATCAACTCGATCAAGGGCCAGGTCGACAACAAGATCGTCGGCATCGAACCGGGCGCCGGTCTGACCAAGGCGGCCAAGAAGGCGTTGCAGGACTACGGCCTCTCCGGCGTCGACCTGCAGACCTCCTCCACGCCGGCGATGCTCGCCGCGCTGAAGAAGGCCACCGACGCCAAGCAGCCGATCGTCGTGACCCTGTGGCGCCCGCACTGGGCGTACGCGAAGTTCCCGGTGAAGGACCTCAAGGACCCCAAGGGTTCGATGGGTTCGGCCGAGAAGATCCACGCTGTCGGCCGCAAGGACTTCGCCAAGGACTTCCCGGACGTCGCGAAGATGCTGGGGAAGTTCAAGCTGACCGACCCGCTGCTGTCCGACCTGGAGAAGGTCGTGCTGCAGGACAACGCCAAGAACCCGCAGGCGGGTGTCGCGGCGTGGTTGAAGGCTCACCCCGAGTTCGAGAAGACGCTCGCCTGAGCCGCGAGCCGTCCGAACAGGACATGCCGAAGGGCCCCGACCACTTGGTCGGGGCCCTTCGGGTTACTGCAGGTTTTGCCGGGGCGGGCTCAGCGGGCGCGGTCGGTGTCGACGATGTCGACACGGACGTTGCGACCCGACGCGAGCGCCTGCACGACCGTACGCAGCGCCGAAGCGGTGCGGCCGGACCGGCCGATCACGCGACCGAGGTCGTCGGGGTGGACGCGCACCTCGAGGAGTTCACCGCGGCGAATCTCCTTGTGGCGTACGACCACCTCGTCGTCGTGCTCGACGATCCCCTTGACGAGGTGTTCGAGCGCTTCCTCGAGCACCGGATCAGGCCTCGGACTTGGTGCCCGGGGCGACGAAGCCGGCGGCCTCGGCAGCCTCGGCGGTCTTGAACCAGACCTCGGCGACGGTCGCGTCGTACCACTGCGAATCGGTGGTGTGGTACTTCATCGAGTCCTTGTTGCCCTTGACCGTGAACACGGCCGGGTCGGGCGAGCTGCCGTCCTCCAGCGGAGCGGCCGAGTCGGCACCGAAGCCACCGTCGACCAGGGTGGCGGCCTTGGCGTCGGCCTTGTCGGCCTTCTCCTCGGCGGCCGGAGCCTCAGCCTTGTCGTCGGCCTTCTCGGCCTTCTTCTTGGCGGTGGTGGCCGAACCCTTGCCGGACGCGTCGGCGCCGTCCTGAGCAGCCTTGAGGGCGGCTTCGTACAGGGCCTTCTTGTCAGCCTTGGGAGCGGCGACCTTCAGGGTGCCCTCGGCACCCGGCTCGCCCTTGAACTTCTGCCAGTCACCGGTGATCTTCAGCAGCGCGGCGACCTGCTCGGTCGGCTGCGCGCCGACGCCGAGCCAGTACTGCGCACGCTCGGAGTCGATCTGGATGAGGCTGGGCTCCTGCTTGGGGTGGTACACGCCGATCTCCTCGATCGCGCGACCGTCCCGCTTGGTGCGGGAGTCCATGACGACGACGCGGTACTGCGCATTGCGGATCGAACCGAGTCGCTTCAAACGAATCTTGACTGCCACGAGAGTGGTGTCTCCTGTTTCTGTTGTGGTGAGCGCGGCAAGACCGGGGTGGGGCACTCCGGGGGACCGACTGCTCGGGGTAGGCGTTGCTTCACGGCAGGAGAGGGCGCCGAAAAGCAAACGGGTACTCCGCCATAATGCCAGAGCGGACCCACTCGGGCCGAATCGTGCCGTTCGGCTGCGCCCGGACCGTCGGATCAGCGCTTCGGCCGGCTGATCTGCCCGAGGAAGAGCGGTGCACCGGTCGAGGTGTCGTGGACGACGAGGAAGAACGCGCGGTCGACGACGAACGGCTCGGGCGTCTGCTGTTGGGGTGCGGCTCCCGCCATGACCCCGACGGCGGTCGCGGCGGCGGCCTCGGTGCCGTGCTGGTCGACCTTCATCACCGCCTGATGCTGCACGAACGAGACGGTCAGGTCGTGCGGCGGGCCGGCGATGCCGCTCAGGTCGACCCGGTCGGTGTCGAAGGCGTCCCGCAGGCCGAGCGCCCGCAGGGCCTGGGTGAGGCCGGCCGCCGAGTCGACGGAGAACGGCGGCAGCGACAGCGCCACCCGGGCGCGCTCCCCCTCGGCCGTCGCTTCGCCGAGCACCGACGCCAGCCGGTTACGAACTGCGGCGAAGGCGCCGGGCTCGGGCAGGACCACGGTCATCGCGAGCCGGCCACCGACGTACGGGATCCGCACGGACCTCCAGTCCGTGCCGCGGTTGACGGCGTACCAGCCGGTGTTCGCCATCATCGGCGTCCGCACCCGGGAGCCGTCGGCCGCGGTGAACGGCTTGCTCCCCTTCGGGTCGGAGAACTCGGCCGCCCACCGCGCCTTGAGGTACAGCGCGTTGACCAGCACCAGTCGGGTGCTGGAGTCGACCGTGCCGGGCCCCAGCAACTCGGGGATCAAGTCGTGGGTCCGTCGGCCGACCCAGTCGTTGATCGCGGCTCGCGCGGTCTCGGCGCCGTGGACGAAGTCCGTACGCTGAGCGCCGGCCGCGAAGCCCGCCGCGAGCTGCCGCAGGAACTCCGCGCGGACCGCGAGATCCTGTTGCACGACAACGGTGTTGGCCGGGTCGACCGCCATCGTGGAGTCCTGCTGTCGACCGCGTTGCACGGCCTGCTCGACCGCGCGGTCGATCGCGGTGATCCTGCCGGCCGCGGCAGCGGCGTCCCCACCCAAGAGGTGCGCGAACTGGTCCGCGGTCGCGCCACGCGCACCGGCCGCGGTCATCGCGAGGGCGGCGTAGACGGAGTACGGGCTGAGGGCGACGTCACCCGTGGCGTCGTACGCAGCGGACTGCAGCAGCGCCACCCCGAAGTCGGTGAGCGCCTTCCCGGCGTCGATGTCCGCGGACGGCGCCATCCGGACGGCGTCCACGGTGGCCGGGGTGAGCGGCGCTGTCGCCCTGTCGGTGATGCCCACGGGGTGCTCCTGTCTCCCGCAGCCGGCCAGTAGAGCCGCCACCGCGGCCAGTCCCCCGCCGCGTACCAGTGTTCGACGATCGAGTTCGGTCATGTGCCACTCCTCCCCCTGCCTGCCCTTCGCCGATCGAAGGGCGCGAGGGATGGACGCACGCAACCGCGGATGGTTGCCTCCGCAGCCCGGCGGATCAGTCGGCCGGGGCGTGCTTGTCGAGGAACTCGTAGATCTCGGTGTCGTCCACGCCCGGGAAGACACCGGGCGGCATAGCGGCGAGCAGGTGGGAGTGCACCCGCGCGGACGGCCACGCCTGGCCGCCCCAACGACCGGCCAACTCCCCCGGCGGCCGCAGGCAGCAGGTCGGGTCGGGGCAGCGCGACTTGGAGCGCTCGTCGGTGTCACGCCCACGCATCCACTTGACGTGCTGGTAGGGCACCCCGACGTTCACCGAGAAACTTCCGGCGCTGGTGCGGTCGACGATCGCGGTGCACCAATACGTCCCCGAACGGGTGTCGGTGTACGCCTGGAAGGCCTGCGTCAGGTCCGGCTGCTCGAAGACCCGCCGCGCGGTCCACTCCCGGCAGACCCGCTGGCCCTCGATCGCGCCCGTCGGGTCGGTCGGGAAGACGATCCCGTCGTTCTCGTACGCCTTGTAGATGACGCCCTCCTGCGACACCCGCATGAAGTGCACCGGGATGTCGAGGTGTCGAGTGGCGAGATTGGTGAAGCGGTGGGCGGCGGTTTCGTACGACACCGCGTAGGCGTCGCGCAGGTCCTCGATCGCGATGTCCTTCTCCGCCTTCGCCTGTTGCAACAGCGGCACCGCGTCGTGCTCGGGCACCAGCAGGGCGGAGGCGAAGTAGTTGATCTCCACGCGCTGCGACAGGAACTCGGAGTAGTCGGCCGGCGGCCGGTGGCCGAGCACCAGGTGGCCGACGGCCTGCATCGCCAACGACCGCGAATCGTGTTGTCCCGCTTCGGGTTGCGGCAGGTAGATCCGCTTGTTGCGCAGGTCGGTGACGGTCCGCGTCGAGGACGGCAGGTCGCTGGTGTGGACCAACTTGTACCCGAGGTGCCCGGCGAGCCGGTCCACGGCCGCGCGGCTGATCGGGCCGCCGGGATGGTTGATCGACTTGAGCAGATCGGCGGCCGCCTGCTCGATGTCGCCGAAGTAGTTGTCGGCCTGGCGCATCCGGTCGCGCAGTTCCGCGTTCGCCCGCCGCGCGTGTTCCGGGGTGGCGGCCTGCTCCGCCGACGCGCTCGCCATCGCCTCGTGCATGCCGACGAGGGCCTCGAGCGCCTCCATCGGCAGCCGCGGCCCGATCTTGACCCGGGGCAGACCGAGCAGTTCGTACGACTCCGCGCGCTGTGCGCGTTCCAGCCGGATCTCCAGGGCCGCGCGGCGGTTGGGCGGCGCGGCGGTCAGGAACTCCTGCACGGTGGTGTCGAGGGTGGCGGCCAACGCCGAGAGCACCGACAACCGCGGTTCGCGCTTGCCGTTCTCGATCAGCGACAGCGCGGCCGGCGAGACGCCGACCGCACCGGCGACGTCGCCGAGCGTACGACCGGACTCCTGGCGCGCATGACGGATGCGTCGCCCGATGGTCAGCGGGTCGGGGCCACCGGTGGCGACCACTTCGACCGGCGCATCCGGCTCGATCAGCCGGCCGGCCGTGTCAGCACTACTCATGCGCTTCACAGTGCTGCGTTTCTTCACGCGCGGCTGCCGCGAACCTGCTGAAACAGATGCCATGCGTTGATGATAGCTAAAACTCAACAAATGTTTACTCCGCAATCCTGGTTACTTTCGCGTCAAGGCTGCGAAAGATGGTCACCACAGCAAGCCCGACGTAACCACGAAGGTGAAGAGGAGCCATGAGCGACAACAAGCAGCTGACCGCCGAGGACCTGAAGAAGGACTGGGAGACCAACGAGCGTTGGAAGGGTGTCGAGCGCACCTACACGGCCGAGGACGTCATCAAGCTGCGCGGCAGCGTCCAGGAGGAGTTCACCCTCGCCCGCCGCGGCGCGGAGCAGCTCTGGGACAAGTTGCACACCGAGGACTTCGTCAACGCGCTCGGCGCGCTGACCGGTAACCAGGCCGTCCAGCAGGTCAAGGCCGGCCTGAAGGCCATCTACCTGTCCGGTTGGCAGGTCGCCGGTGACGCCAACCTGTCCGGCCAGACCTACCCCGACCAGTCGATCTACCCGGCCAACTCGGTTCCGGCCGTGGTGCGCCGCATCAACAACGCGCTGCTGCGCGCCGACCAGATCGAGTTCTCCGAGGGCAACAAGTCGGTCGACGACTGGCTGGTGCCGATCGTGGCCGACGCCGAGGCCGGCTTCGGTGGCGTGCTGAACGCCTTCGAGCTGATGAAGTCAATGATCGCCTCCGGCGCCGCCGGTGTGCACTGGGAGGACCAGCTCGCCTCCGAGAAGAAGTGCGGCCACCTCGGTGGCAAGGTGCTGATCCCGACCCAGCAGCACATCCGCACCCTCAACTCGGCCCGGCTCGCCGCTGACGTCTCCGACGTGCCGTCGGTCGTCATCGCCCGCACCGACGCCGAGGCCGCGACGCTGATCACCACCGACGTCGACGACCGTGACAAGCCGTTCATCACCGGTGAGCGCACCGCCGAGGGCTTCTACAAGGTCAAGAACGGCATCGAGCCGTGCATCGCCCGCGCCAAGGCGTACGCGCCGTACGCGGACCTGATCTGGATGGAGACCGGCACCCCGGACCTC
>JASLFY010000279.1 GCA_030150425.1 Yimella sp.
ACGGTCGAGGACAGACCCACGGCAAGCGCGGCGACGACGGCGGTCTTCTTTCCGGACCAGCGACGCTGATTCGCCTCGGGGACGCTCAACGCCTCCTGCGCGGCGGACTGCGACTGTGCATCGGCGAACGGGTCGTGCGCGGGATTCATCTTCGGGTGGCCTTTCGGTCGGGGTTGTCGAGGACGACTGTCGCCCGGCCCGCTGTCCGCAGGCTGTGTCGCCCGTGTCGGGTCGCTACGGGCACATCTGCCCATGGTGTCGGCGGCGCGGGCGGAGCAGACTGGTCATCGAATCGTGACCAACCGGACACCGACCGCAGGGGGTCTGCAGGACATGCGACACACAGGGGAGACCAACAGCAACATCAGCCGCCGCAGCGTGCTCACCGCGGCGGCAGGGGCAGCCGCCGGAGCGATCGGCGCACCGGCCTTCATCGCCGGCGCCGACGCCGCGACGATCGACTGGTCGGCGCTGCGGCGCAGCGTGAACGGGACGGTCTGGTATCGCGGGACGCCGGGCTTCACCACCGAGAAGTACCTCTTCAACACCCGCTACAACAGCCTGAACCCGTACGCCTGCGTGCGCGCCACCGGCCAGGCGGACGTGCAGGCGACGCTCGCGTTCGCCACCCGCTACGGACTGAAGGTGTCGGTGCGCAGCGGCGGTCACTCGTACGTCGGTGCCTCGGCGGCGACCAACACGATCGTCCTGGACATGCGCGGCATGGGCTGGTCGCCGAGCCTGTCCGGCACGACCGCGACGGTCTACGGCGGCACCACCCTCTACCCGGTGAAGGCGGCCCTGGCCGCCAAGGGCCGGGCGATCGGGACGGGCACCTGCCCGACGGTCGGCACCTCGGGGCTGACCACCGGTGGCGGTCTCGGCATCGAGTCCCGGGCGTACGGCCTCACCTGCGACCAGGTCCTGTCGATGACCGTGGTGACCGGAACCGGTGCGGCACTGCGTGTTTCGCCGACCTCGCACCCCGATCTGTTCTGGATGCTGCGTGGTGGGGGTGGCGGCAACGGCGCCGTGGTCACCGGTTTCGCCTTCGCCACCCACCCGGCCACCGGCAAGGGCAGCTTCCGGCTCACCTACCCCGCGTCGGCGGGCAGCAGGGTGCTGCTCGGATGGTCGAGCTGGATGAACTCCACAGCGAACTCCCGGTGGTCGAACCTGCACCTCACCTCGACCGGCGGCAGCCTGACGATCAGCATCGTCGGCGTGACGAACCTGGGCGACGAGCGGGCCGCGGCCGCCTCGCTGAAGTCGGCGATCGGGTTGGCGTCGTCGACGTCGTCGTACGCCGAACGGTCGTACCTGGACACGACGCTCTACTTCGGTGGCGGCACCACCTCGCCTCGACAGGCCTTCTCCGCCGGGTCCGACGTCATCCGGGTCATGTCCAGCGGCGCGGCCGCCGCAATCCTCGGCGCGGTGCGTACGGCGCCGAGCGGTTACACGGCGATCCTCGACCCCCTCGGTGGCGCGGTCTCGACGCCGTCGGCCACCGCCACCGCGTTCCCGTGGCGCGACCACACCTGCAGCATCCAGTGGTACGTCGGCGGCAGCAACTACTCCTCCGCGGCGAGCTGGATCGCCCGCGCTCACACCGCCGTACGGCCGTACAGCTCCGGCGGTTACGTGAACTACCTCGAGGCCGGGACGACGATGGCCCGCTACCTCGGCGCGAACCACGCACGCTGGCTCGACGTCCGGCGGGCGTACGACCCGAAGGGTGTGTTGGCGGCGCCGATCGCGCCCTGAGCCCGGTCCGGCCGGGTCAGTCCAGCAGCCCGGCCCGGGCGACGGTGACCGCGATGCCGACCCGACTGGGCACGCCGAGCTTGCGTTGGATGCTGCCGAGATGGGTCTTCACGGTCGTCTCCGACAGGTGGAGGGCGCGCGCGATCTGTGCGTTCGACAGGTCGCGCGCCACCGCGGTGGCCACCTCCAGTTCGCGCTCGGTCAGGTCGGCCAGCGCCTGAGCCGCAGTGGAGCGGCCGCCGGCGCCGCTGTTCACCAGGTCGAGGACGTAGCCGACCTTGTCGGGGGCGAGAACCCCGTGGCCGCCGGCCACCCGGCGGATGCCGTCGAGGATCTCCTGCGGTGGTGAGGTCTTCAGCAGGAACCCGGCGGCGCCCGCGGTGATCGCGCGTTGGACGACGTCGTCGGTCTCCCAGGTGGTCAGCACCAATACCCGCGGCGGCTGCGGAAGACGCTGCACCTGGGCGGTCGTGGTCAGCCCGTCCTGCCGCTTCATCCGCAGGTCGAGCAGCACCACGTCGGGGTGGTGGGCGTGGATCGCCGGCACGACCTCGTCGCCGTCGCTCGCGATGGCCACCACCTCGACGTCGTCGACGAGGTCGAGGATCATGCTCAGGCCGGAGACCACCAACGGGTCGTCGTCGACCAGCAGCACCCGGATCGGTCGGTTCATCGGGATCCCTTCATCGGCTGCGGCTGCGGCGTGGCACGCCGCGGCTGGTCCTTGACCGGGGAGAACTGCCAGGGCAGGCGCACCAGGAAACGGAAGGCGTGGGTGTCGTCGACCCACGCCCAGGACTGGCCGCCGGCGAGCTTCACCCGCTCGTGGATCCCGTTGAGGCCGTGGCCCGGTCGGAAACGGCCGTCGACCTCGGACGGCAGCAGGTTGGTGGTCGAGATCTCGATGCCGGTGGTCGGGCGGGCGTCGAGGTGGAGTCGGATGGTCGCGCCCGGGGAGTGCTTGCGGGCGTTGGTCAGCAACTCCTGGGTGATCCGGAAGACGGTGTGGCTGACCTGTTCGTCGAGCGGGCTCGACTGGTCGATGAAGATCGAGGACGCCACCGGGCTGCCCGCGCTCAACGACTCGTCGATCAGGCTCGGCAGGTCGGTGAGCGTCCGCAGGGCTGCGGCGACGTCGGGGTCGTCCGGCCGGCGCAGCAGCGCCAGCAGGGACCGCAGGTCGGCCATCGACTGGGTGGCGCTCTCGCGGATGACCCGCGCGCTCTGCTGCAACCGCGGGTTGTCACCGGCGGCCATTTCCAGCGCGCCCGCGTGGAGGTTGAGCAGCGAGAGACGGTGACCCAGCGCGTCGTGGATCTCGCGGGCGATGCGCTCGCGCTCGGTCTGCCGGGCGACGGCTTCGTCGAGCACCCGGATGCGGTCGGTGGCCAGGTCGTGGGCGGCGGTGCGCCGCGCCAACTGGCGCCGCCCGCGCAGCAGCACGGCGCCGCCGAGGCAGAGCCCGACCAGGACGATCGGGATGGCGATGGTGAGCGGCCAGGGAAACGTCGAGCCGGGCGGGAACGGGAAGAAGGTCCGCCAGAACGACTGGACGCCGTTGTAGCCCCGGACGTCTCGTACGACCGACGCGCCGACCGCGACCGCGGCGAGGGCGGTGACCGGCGCGACGACCCGCCAGGCGAAACCGCAGGTCGCGACCGCGAAGACGCCGACCAGCGGCAGTGAGCCATCGATCGGCAGCAGCAGGGTGATCGCCGACCACCCGAGCGCGAGCGGCAGCGGCCAGCGCCGACGCCAGATGACCAGGACGCAGCCGGCGACACCGATGAGCCACAGCAGGATCGACCAGGCGTCGTTGGGCGCGGTCTGGTCCTGCTGGGTGATGCCCGCGTTGCGTGCGTCGCGCTCGGCGATGGCGAGCGTCACCGACATGATCGTGGCGACCACGAGCGCGGTGGTGCGCACGCGCTGCCAGGCGCGCGACGGTTCCCCTGATGTCGGCATGACCGAAACCTATCCACTGCCACCGACAGATTCGCCGACCGATCGGTCGGCCACGCCTCCTCCGATCGGAGGAGGCGGAACGGGCCGATCCGGCGATGCCGCGGACCCCCGTACGGCCGTCAACTGGAGGCATCGATCGACCAGCGATCAGCAACCAGTCCGGGAG
>JASLFY010000103.1 GCA_030150425.1 Yimella sp.
GCGGCCGGAGTTCGCCGGGGTCCTCGGCTACTCCGTCGCCGAGGCGATCTTCCTGGTGCGCCACGGGATCGACGACGTCGTCGTCGCCTACCCGAGCGTCGACCGCGCCGCGATCGAGCAGGTGGCCGCGGACGCGCGGCTCGCGGCCGAGATCACCTTCATGGTCGACCTGCCCGACCACGTACGGCTGCTGGCGCGGAGCGCCCAGCAAGCCGGCCGCTCGTTGCGCCTCGCGCTCGACGTCGACTGCTCGCTGCGGGTCGGCCCGCTCAGCCTGGGCGCCCACCGTTCCAGCGTGCACTCGCCGCGCAGCGCCGGCCGGATCGCCGAGCTGGTCGCGCAGACCGAAGGTGTCGACCTCGTCGGGATGATGTTCTACGAGGCACAGGTGGCAGGGTTGCCCGACGACCGCGCCGGGGTCGGCGTGGTGAAGGCGCTCTCGAACCGGCAGCTGGACCGGCAGCGCGGCGCGATCCGCGCGGCGGTGGAGGAGCACGGTCCGCTGGAGTTCGTGAACGGCGGCGGAACCGGCAGCCTGCACACCACCTCGCTCGACCCGGCGGTCACCGAACTCGCCGCGGGCTCAGGGCTTTTCGCGCCGACCAGCTTCGACGGGTTCGACGACCTGGGTGTCGCGCCGGCGGCCTTCTTCGCCTCGCCGGTCACCCGCAAGCCGCGCCGGGACGCGGTGGTGACCTTCTCCGGTGGCTACATCGCCTCGGGTGTCGTCGACGATTCCCGGCGGCCCACCCCGGTGCACCCGGCCGGGCTGCGCTACTTCGGCCAGGAGGGCGCCGGAGAGGTGCAGAGTCCGTTGCACGGCAAGGCGGCCCGCAGCCTGTCGATCGGCGATCCGGTGTGGTTCCGCCACACGAAGGCGGGCGAGATGTGTGAGCGTTTCGACGAGGTCCTGTTGGTCGCCGGCGGTGCGGTCGTGGACCGTACGCCGACCTATCGCGGTGAAGGGCAGAACTTTGGCTGAGTGGAGCAACTGGTCCGGCAGCGTCACCGCGTCCGGGATCGAGGTCGTGACAGTGCGCGACGTGCCGCATGTGCAGCAGGTCGTCGCGGCGGCCACCGACGCGGGGCGGCGGGTGAAGCCGATCGGCGCCGCCCACTCCTTCACCGCGGTCGGCCAGCCGGTCGACGTCCAGCTGCGGATGGACGAGCTGAGTGGGTTGGGGGAGGTCGACGTCGCCTCCGGCCGCGCCTGGATCCGCAGCGGCACCCGCCTGTCCGACGCGGGCCGACAGCTGCACGCCCACGGGCTGGCCCTGGCCAACCAGGGCGACTACGACCGCCAGACGATGTCCGGTGCGACGTCCACCGGCACCCACGGCACCGGTATCGGGCTGACCGGGTTCGCCGGGATGGTCCGCGGGGTGGAGTTGGTGCTCGCCGACGGCTCGCTGCTGCGCGTGACCGAGCAGGAGAACGCCGAGCTGTTGCCGGCGGTCGCGCTCGGGGTCGGCGCGCTCGGTGTGATCACCGCGATCCAGTACCAGTGCGTGCCGTCGTACCTGCTCGACGCCCGGGAGGAGCCGGCCCGGTTCGCGGAGGTGCTCGACTCCCTCGACGAGCGCATCGACGGCCACGACCACTTCGAGTTCTTCTGGTTCCCCGACACCGATCGGGTGCTGACCAAGACCAACACCCGCCACACCGACGCCGCCCGGCGCAAGCCGATGCCGGCCTGGCAGGACCGGTTGGAGAACGACCTGCTCTCCAACCGCGTGTTCGAGGGGCTGAACCGGGTCGCGACCCGCGCCCCGCGGCTGACCCGGACCCTCAACCAGGTGAGCGCCCGCGCCCTGTCGGCGAAGGCGTACACCGACTGGTCGTACATCGTCTATCCGACCGAGCGCGACGTGCGTTTCCGGGAGAGCGAGTTCTCGGTGCCGCGCGAGGCGACCGCGGAGGTGCTGCGCCGGCTGGACGACTGGCACCGTGCGCGCCCGTCCGCGACGGCCTTCCCGATCGAGGTGCGGTTCACCGGTCCGGACGACGTGTGGCTGTCGACGTCGTACGGCCGGGAGTCCGGCTACATCGCGATCCACCAGTACCACCGGCGCCCGCACGAGGAGTACTTCGCGGCGTTCTGGGACATCCTGCGCGACTACGAGGCGCGGCCGCACTGGGGCAAGATGCACCGGCTCACCGCCGACGACCTGCGCCGGGTCTACCCGCGGTTCGACGACTTCCTGGCCGTACGCGACCGGCTCGACCCGGGGCGTACGTTCGCCAATCCGTACACCGAGCAGGTGTTCGGGGCCTAGGCGGCCACCGGGCGCGGCCGGCGCGGGCGCGCCGCGAGCGAGTCGACGGTCAGCACCAGCAGCGCCACCCAGACGATGCCGAAGCCGACCCAGCGGCCGGTGGTGAGGTGTTCGTCGAGGAACACGACCGCGCAGATCAGCTGCAGGATCGGGGTGACGAACTGCAGCAGGCCGATGGTGACCAGCGGCACCCGGGAGGCGGCCGCGGCGAAGAGCAGCAGCGGTACGGCCGTGGCGATGCCGGACGACGCGAGCCAGACGGAGTGGCCGGCGCCGTGGTCGGTGAACGTGGTCTGCCCGGTGGCG
>JASLFY010000164.1 GCA_030150425.1 Yimella sp.
CATCGCCGAGTTCCGGCAGGCGTCGCTGGGCGGCTGAGTCAACGAACGGGGTGGCCCGCCGCGCGCAGGGCGTCCTTGACCTGACCGATGGTCAGCTCGCCGAAGTGGAAGACGGAGGCGGCCAGGACGGCGTCGGCGCCCGCGTCGACGGCGGCCACGAAGTGGTCGACCGTTCCGGCCCCACCGCTGGCGATCAGCGGCACGTCGACCGCGGCACGGACCGCGCGGATCAGTTCGAGGTCGAAGCCGTCCTTGGTGCCGTCGGCGTCCATCGAGTTCAGCAGGATCTCCCCCGCTCCGAGGTCGACCGCCCGGCGGCACCACTCGATCGCCTCCAGCCCGGCCGACTTCCGGCCGCCGTGGGTGGTGACCTCGAATTCGCCTGTGGGAGTGCGGCGTACGTCGGCCGACAGGACGAGAACCTGCGCGCCGAACCGGTCGGCGATCTCCCGGATCACCTCGGGCCGGGCGATCGCGCCGGTGTTGATGCCGACCTTGTCTGCGCCCGCGCGCAGCAGCCGGTCGACGTCGTCGACGGTGCGCACCCCGCCCCCGACGGTCAGCGGGATGAAGACCTCCTCGGCGGTCCGGCCGACGACGTCGTACGTCGTCTCGCGGTCGCCCGAGCTGGCCGTGACGTCGAGGAAGGTCAGTTCGTCGGCGCCCTGCTGGTCGTAGCGGTGGGCCAGTTCGACCGGGTCGCCGGCGTCGCGCAGGTTCTCGAAGTTGACGCCCTTGACCACCCGGCCGGCGTCGACGTCCAGGCAGGGAATCACTCGTACCGCGACCGACATGGCCCTCAGCGTAATGAGCCGCTCCCCCACGGCGCCGCGGCCGTCCGTACGGTGGGGCGATCATGAGCGATCACGTCTGGGGACCGAACCACGCCCGCCCGGCCGACGCGCGGCGCATCGCCGGGCTCGCGTACGACGCCGCGGAGCGGGTGCGTGACCGGCCGGTCGTCGTCGCGGTCGACGGGCCCGCCGCGTCCGGGAAGTCGTCGCTGGCCGCGCTGCTCGCCCCGCTGCTGGGTGACGCGCCGGTGGTGCACTTGGACGACCTCTACCCCGGCTGGGACGGACTGGCCGCCGGCAACGAGATCCTGGTCGGGCTGCTCCGCGACCTGCACGCCGGTCGCTCTGGTTCGTACCGCCGGTTCGACTGGGGCACGGGCGAATTCGCCGATCCTGTCGATGTTCCGGCGAAGCGGTTCCTGGTCGTCGAGGGCTGCGGATCCTCGGCCCGCGACGCGCGGGCATTGACCGACGTACGGGTGTGGGTGGAGGCTGCGGACGACGTACGACAGACGCGCGGCGAGAGCCGCACCGAGGGCGGATTCGACGGTCAGTGGGAGCGGTGGGCCGCCCAGGAACGGGCGTTGTTCGGCGCCGACCGCACCCGGGAGCGGGCCGACCTGGTGGTGACGACCGGCTAGTCCCGCGGCGACGGGTCGGCCGACCCGAGCGCCTGCGCCAACGCGGCCATCCGCTCCGCCTCCGCGGTCGCGAAGTCCCCGTCGGACCGCTGTACGGCCATCACCGCCAGCTGCTCGGTGTCGGCGAGGTCGAGGGTGAGCCACGGGATGCCGCCGCCGAACTGAACGCCGACGATCTGCGCCCAGTCCAGCTTGCGGGTGACGAACAGGTTGCGCACCAGCAGGCCGTCCTTCGTGGGGACCGCCTTGATGAAGGCGTAGCGCAGCGCGAACCCGCCGATCGCGACACCGAACAGGAACACGAAGAAGGCGTCCAGGTCGGTCCAGCCGGACGCGCCGCCGCGCGGCAGCTGGAGTGCGAGCACACCGAACCCGACCACCAACGCGATCGCCGCACCGATCGCGAACCAGCGGCCGATGCGCGGACGGAAGACCGCGTACGGGTCGGTCACAGTCGGCATGCCGCGATCTCGGTGACGAGGATGGCGCGGGCGCCGAGGTCGTACAGCTCGTCCATCAGGGCGTTCGTGCGCCGCCGCGGGACCATCGCCCGGACCGCGGCGTACGCGCTGTTGTGCAGCGGCGAGACCGTCGGCGACTCCAGGCCCGGGGTGAGCGCGCACGCCTGCTCGACCAGGTCGGCCTTGATGTCGTAATCGAGCATGACGTAGTCGCGAGCGGTCAGGACGCCCTGCAGGCGACGCACCAGGACGTCGATCGCCGGGTCCTTCGCGGCGCCCTCGGGGCGGATCAGCACCGCCTCGCTGGTCAGGATCGGGTCGCCGAAGACCTCCAGCCCCGCGTTGCGCAGCGTGGTGCCGGTCTCGACGACGTCGGCGATGACGTCGGCGACACCGAGGGTGACCGCGGTCTCGACCGCGCCGTCCAACCGGACGACGGAGGCGTCGACGCCGTTCTCTGCGAGGTGGTTGCGGACCAGGCCGTCGAAGCTGCTGGCGATCCGCTTGCCGGCGAGGTCCTGGACGGACGACGCGGCGCCGGGACGTCCGGCGTACCGGAAGGTCGACGAGGCGAAACCGAGCTGCAGCTCCTCGACCGCCGGAGCGCCGGAGTCGAGCAGCAGGTCACGACCGGTGATGCCGACGTCGAGGTGGCCGCGGCCGACGTAGACCGCGATGTCCCGCGGGCGCAGGTAGAACAGCTCGATGTCGTTGTCGGAGTCGACGACAACGAGTTCCTTGTTCTCCCGGCGACCGCGGTAACCGGCTTCGCGGAGCATCTCGGCGGCGGGCTCGGACAGGCTGCCCTTGTTGGGCATGGCGACACGCAACATCGCAGGGCTCCTCAGAGGTTCTGGTAGACGTCGTTCAGCGTGATGCCGCGCTCCAGCATCAGCACCTGCAGGTGGTAGAGCAGTTGGCTGATCTCCTCGGCGGCGGCCGCGTTGCCCTCGTGCTCGGCGGCCATCCAGACCTCGGCCGCCTCCTCGACGATCTTCTTGCCGATGAAATGCACGCCCGCGTCCAGCTCCGCGACGGTCCCCGATCCCTCAGGTCGGGTCTTCGCCTTGTGCTCCAGTTCTTCCCACAACTGCTCGAAGCTCTTCACGGGCACCAAGGGTACGCAGCGCCGTGGTGGCGCCGCGTACCCGTCTCAGTGGCCCGGCCGGTCGCGCGGATCAGGCGGTTGTCGGCTCCGGCCCCTTCGCGCGGGTCAACCGCGCCCACTGCACGAAGCCGTACAGCACGAACATGCCGTAGAAGATGTACATCATCGCGGTCGGGACGTAGTCGGTCGCGAAACCGAACGGCACGCCCACCAGGTCGACCACGATCCACGCCAGCCAGAACTCGTTCCAGGCGCGGGCCATGGCGTACGTCGCCACGATCGACCCGACGAAGACCCAGGCGTCGCACCACGAGTACCACCACTGCGGGGTCCAGTACGGGCTCTTGTTGGCGTCCAGGATCGCTTGGAAGACGAAGTGCGCGATCACGGTGCCGACGATCCAGAACGCGGCCATCGCCAGGCGCTCCTTCATCGTCGCCCAGCGCGGGGTGACCGCCGGCTGGTCGGACTCGGCGTGCCGGTTGCGGCGGTGCTGCTGCCAGCGGACCCAGCCGTAGATGCTGGTGATGATGAAGAACACCTGGCGGCCGGCCTGGCCGAACAGCGGCATCCGGGTGTCGGTGCCGAACGCGGCGCCGGTGTAGACGAAGAACAGCATGATGTTGGCGACGATGCCGACCGGCCACGCCCAGACCAGGCGCTTCATGCCGAGGTACGCCGACGCGACACCGATCAGCACGCCGATCAGCTCGAGCCAGTGCAACTGGTACTTGCCGATGTCGATGTGCCAGTCGAGCAGGCTCTGGAAGGCGTTGGACTTCGCGGCGGCGGTGTGCAGCGCGTGCATGGCGTGGATCTCCTGATCTCTCAACGCAGTTCGGCGAGTGTACGAGCGGTCGCGATGGCCGCGGTCGCCGCCTCGTGGCCCTTGTCCTCGGCTGATCCGGGCAGTCCGGCGCGGTCGAGCGCCTGCTGCTCGTCGTCGCAGGTCAGGACGCCGAAGCCGACCGGCACGCCGGTGGTGACGCTCACCTGGGTCAGGCCCTGGGTGGCGGCGGAGCAGACGTAGTCGAAGTGCGGGGTGCCGCCGCGAATGACGACGCCGAGGGCGACGACCGCGTCGTGCGTCTGCGCCAGTCGCGCTGCGGCGACGGGGAGTTCGAACGACCCCGGCACGCGTACGACCGTGGCGTCGGTGACCTGCGCATCGGCCAGGGCGCGCTGTGCGCCGGCCAAGAGGCCGTCCATGACCTGGGTGTGCCAGGAGGCGGCGACGATCGCGACGCGCAGACCGCTGCCGTCGGTGGAAATGGTGGGTGCTCCGTGACCGCTCACGCGTCAGGCTCCTCGTCCGTAGTTGTCGGGCAACGCGTGACCCATCCGGTCACGCTTGGTGTTCAGGTAGTGCAGGTTCGCCGGGCCGGCCGGCACGACCAGGGGCACGGTCTCGACCACGTCGATCCCGTTGTCGGACAGCTGGTTCCGCTTGTCCGGGTTGTTGGTGAGCATGCGGATGCGGGTGGCATCGAGGTCGTGCAGGATCGCCGCGGCGGCGCCGTACTCGCGCCCGTCGACCGGCAGCCCGAGCTGCTGCTGGGCCTCGACGGTGTCGGCGCCGGCGTCCTGCAGGGCGTACGCCGCCAGCTTGGGCAGCAGGCCCACGCCGCGGCCCTCGTGACCGCGCAGGTAGACCACCGCGCCGGGCTCGGCGGCGATGCGGGCCAGCGACTCCTGAAGCTGCGGACCGCAGTCGCACCGCAGCGAGCCGAAGACGTCGCCGGTCAGGCACTCGGAGTGCACCCGGACCAACGGGGTGTCGCCCAGGCCGTGCGGCGAGACGAGCACGAGGTGTTCGGCGCCGGTCAGCTTGTCGGCGTAGCCGCGCACGTCAAAGGTGGCGTGGTCGGTCGGCAGGACGGTGCGCGCCGCTGCTTCCACGCGGTCGAACCGCTCGCGGTGGGCGGCGAGCTGCTCGATGGTGATGACCGGCAGCTGCCCGGTCGCACCGAGTTCCAACACCGCCGGCCGACGCATCATCGACCCGTCGTCATGCACCAGTTCGCCGATGACACCGACCGGGGCGAGCCCGGCGAGACGGCAGAGGTCGACGGCCGCCTCGGTGTGACCGCGGCGCTCCAGCACTCCCCCGTCCTTCGCGCGCAGCGGGAGGACGTGGCCGGGACGGACGAAGTCGGCCGGGGTGGCGGCGTACGACGCCAGGGCCTGAACCGTGGTCAGGCGGTCGGCCGCGCTGATCCCGGTGGTGACGCCCGCGGCGGCGTCGACCGACACGGTGTACGCCGTACACAAAGGGTCGGCGTTGTTCGCGACCATCAGCGGCAGGTCGAGCCGGTCGGCGAGATCGCCGGGCAGCGGCGCGCACAGGTAGCCGGAGCTGTGGCGGATGGTCCAGGCCATCCACTCCGGCGTCGCGGTCTGCGCGGCGAGGACGACGTCGCCCTCGTTCTCGCGCGACTCGTCGTCGGTGACCAGGACCGGGCGGCCGGCGCGGAGGGCGTCGAGGGCCGCTTCGACCGTGTTCATGTCCACGTGCTCGTTCATGCCGGCTCCTTCTGCAACAGGCGTTCGGCGTACTTGGCCAGCACGTCGACCTCGACGTTCACCGGGTCGCCGATCCGGTGGTGGGACAGGTTGGTGAGCTCGAGGGTGGTCGGGATGAGGCTGACCGTGACGAGCGGCCCGTGTGTGTTGTCCGCTTTGTCGTCCGGTGCGTCGTCCGCGAGCTCCGCGATCGTCAGCGAGACACCGTCGAGCGTGATCGAGCCCTGGGCGACGACGTACCGCGCCAGGTGGTTCGGGAGGCGCACGGTGAGCTTGGTCCAGTGGTCGTCCGCCTCGATGGCGACGACCTCGGCGACACCGTCGACGTGGCCCTGCACGATGTGACCGTCGAACCGGCCGTCGGCGCGCATCGCGCGTTCCAGGTTGACCGGGCTGCCCGGGCGGAGGGCGCCGAGGCCGGTCAGCGACAACGTCTGGGCCATCACGTCGACCGCGAACTCACTGTCGTCGAAGTCGGTGACGGTCAGGCAGGTGCCGTTGACCGCGATCGACGCGCCGTGGGCGACGTCCCGCAGCACGTCCTGCGCGCTGATCGTGAGTCGCGCCGAGTCCCCTTGGTTCTCAATGGCTTTCACAGTTCCGAGTTCCTGCACGATGCCGGTGAACATCAGGCTCCTTCCGGTTCGAGGGTGATGCGCAGGTCGCCGCCGAAGCGGGCGACGTCGCTGATTGCGAAGCGGCGGATGCCGCCGATGTCGGTGATGCCGAGGTCGCCCACGGCGGTCGGTCCGGCGCCGAGCAGCGCGGGCGCGAGGTAGGCGATCACGCGGTCGACCAGGCCGGCCTCGAGGAAGGCGGCGGCCAGTGTCGGGCCTCCCTCCAGCAGTACGTCGCGGATCTCGCGGCCGTGCAGTTCGGTGACGACCTCGCGCGGGTCGTGGGTGCGCAGGTGGACGGTCTTCGCCGTGTCGTCGAGCAGTTTGGCGGTCGCGGGCAGATCGCGGTGGCCGACGACGACACGCAGCGGCTGCTGGCTCGGGGGCGTCGCACCGCGCACGGTCAGGGCGGGGTCGTCCCGCACCGCGGTCCCGGT
>JASLFY010000167.1 GCA_030150425.1 Yimella sp.
CGTTCAGCTGCTGCTGCAGCACGGTCGACAGCTGCGCGAGGGCTGGATTGCCCGCGACGTAGAAGGCGAGGAACGGGTTGTAGTAGTTCAACACCACGATCTGCGCGTTCGGACCGGCGGCCGCGCGGACCCGCTGGACGATCGTCGGCAGGTTCCGCGCCACGTTGCCCAGTCCGGCCTGGAGACAGGCGAAGTCGATCGAACCGGTGCGCGCCACGCAGGTCTGGACGTCGTTCGCGCCGACGTCGAGGGTGACCAGCTTGGTCTTGCCGCTGCTGCGCATCGCGGCGACGGCCGCGTCGAGCTGGCTGTGGGAGCCGCCGGCGTACGTGCACTTGCTGTTCGCGATCAGACTCGAGCTGGTCTCGCCGCTGCAGCCCAGGTTCGCCAGCTTCAGACCGTGGAACTGGCCGCGCGCGGCGGCGTAGACCTGCCCGACGTAACCGCCGGTCTTGTCGTCACCCTGACCCGGCTGGTAGCCCGCGGCGAGCGAATCGCCCATCGCGACGTACAGCCCGGACTCCGCCGCCGGGTTGGTGCCACCCGGGGTGGCGTACGCCGGTGCGGCGGTCGCGGTCAGCGCCGCGGCGGCGGTCAGGATTCCGAGTGTTCGCTTCATTGCGGTGGTGCCCTTCACCTCGATTGTGATCCAGCTCACTGTGGCACGTTCGCCTGTGGGATGCGCCGGGTTGAGGATTTATCGTCGTCGGGTGACCGCCGCCCTCCCCCGCCCCGCCTGGCTCGCCCGCGAGGCAGCCCACCAGGGCCGGGTCGACGCCGCGGTGGCCAGCCACATCCACCGACGTGATCGCGGCATCAAGCACCCGATCGAGGACTTCCTGTTCAGCTACTACCACCACAAGCCGGCCCAACTGCGCGTCTGGCACCCGGGCGCTGGTGTCATTCTCGAGGACGCCGACGAGCGACTGAACCTGCCCGGCCACCAACGGGTTCCGGGCGGGGTCGTCTTCGACGTCGCTGCCTTCGTGGACGCGAAATCTGTGTTACTCACGGCAGCACATCGGGTCATGCACGCGACCTCGGGGCATCGGGCACAACTCGCCTGCTTCGGGCTGCACGAATGGGCGATGGCGTACCGCACGACCCCGGACGAGGTCCGCCACACCCAGCTGTCGTTGCGCCTGGGCCACGACGGCACCGATGCGGTGGTCGAGTCGCACGAACTGCGCTGCACCCACTTCGACGCGTACCGGTTCTTCACCCGGCCGGCGGTCCCGCGCAACGCGCACACCCTGGACCGCGCTTCACAGGCGCAGTACGAACAGCCCGGCTGCCTGCACGCGGGGATGGACCTCTACAAGTGGGCGCACAAGCTCGCCGGGATCGTGAGCAGCGAGCTCATCATGGACTGTTTCGACCTGGCCCGGGAGATCCGGATCGTCGACATGCAGGCCTCGCCGTACGACGTCAGTTCGCTCGGTCACCCGGCGATCCCCGTCGAGACCGCGGAGGGCAAGGCCACCTACGTACGCCGGCAGCGCGACTTCGCGGCCCGCGCGGAGGTGCTGCGGCAGCGATTGCTGGGGGTGCTGGATCCGCTGGCTACCGTGGCTGCGCGCCCGCCTTCACCAGCCCGTACGTGAACGCGTCGGTGAGCGCGATCCAGCTGGCGTGGACCACGTTCGGCGCGACGCCGAGGGTGGTCCAGGTGTGCTCGCCGTCGGTGGTCTCGATCAACACCCGCGTCGTCGCGTCGGTGCCCTGGTCTGCGTCGAGGATGCGCACCTTGAAGTCGATCAGCTCGAACCGGTCCAGCTGCGGGTAGGTGGGGCGCAGGGCGGACCGGAGCGCCTGGTCGAGGGCGTTGACCGGGCCGTTCCCCTCGCCGGTGGCGATCCGGCGTACGCCGTCGGTCTCCAGTTTCACCGTCGCCTCCGCGAGCGCCGCGGGCGCGTCACGGTCGTCGGCGCGGCCGGCCGGCGAGTCGGTGATGCACCGCCAGGACTCCGGCCGGAAGTAGCTCGGCCGCTCCCCCGTGACCTCCTCCTGCAACAGCAGCTCGAAGGAGGCGTCCGCCGCGTCGAAGGTCCAGCCCTGCTGCTCCAACCCCTTCACCCGGGCGACGACCGCTGACAGGACCTCCGGCCGGTCGCGCAGGTCATGGCCGAGCTCCGCACCCTTCAGCTCGATGCTGGCCCGGCCGGCCATGTCGGAGACGAGGGTGCGCATCGAATTGCCGACCGCGGCAGGGTCGATGTGCTGGTAGAGGTCGGGGTCGACCCGCAGCGCGCTGGCGTGCAGCCCCGCCTTGTGCGCGAAGGCCGACGCACCGACGTACGGGGTCCGTCCGGAGGGCGCGATGTTGGTGATCTCGCTGATCGCATGGCTGAGGTGCAGGGCATTGCGCAACCGGTCCGGTTCGACCAGGTCCATCCCGAGCTTGAGCTGCAGGTTGCTCATCACGGTGATCAGGTCGGCGTTGCCGGTGCGCTCGCCGTAGCCGTTCACGGTGCCCTGCACCTGCATCGCTCCGGCCAGTACAGCCGCGATCGAGTTGGCGACCGCACAGCCGGTGTCGTTGTGGCAGTGGATCCCCAGGTCGGCGCCGGTCGCCACGGCGACCTTCCCGACCACGTCGCCGATCTGGTGCGGCAGCATCCCGCCGTTGGTGTCGCAGAGGGCGACGACCGAGGCGCCGGCCGACGTCGCGGCCTCCACCACCGACTGGGCGTACGCGGGGTCGAGCAGGAAGCCGTCGAAGAAGTGCTCGGCGTCGACGAAGACCGTACGGCCTTGCGCGACAAGGGTTTCCACCGTGTCGGTGATCATCGCGAGGTTCTCGTCGGGAGTCGTACGCAGCGCGTCGGTCACATGACGCAGGTGGGACTTCGCGACGAGGGTGACCACGGGTGCCTGCGAGTCGAGCAGCGCCGCGACCTGCGGGTCGGCGTCGGCCCGTACGTGCGGCCGCCGGGTGGATCCGAACGCGGCGAGGGTGGCGTGGCGTAGGTCGAGCTCGGTGCGCGCCCGCCGGAAGAACTCGGTGTCCTTGGGGTTGGCCCCCGGCCAACCGCCTTCGATGAAGCCGACCCCCAACTCGTCGAGGTAGCCGGCGATGGCGAGCTTGTCGCCGACGCTGAGGTTCAGCCCCTCCTGCTGGGCACCGTCGCGCAGCGTCGTGTCGTAGACCTGGAACGAACTCATCGGGTTCACCTCGAACGGAGTGGCTGACGGGACTGGGTCCGCCGGGCCGGCCTCTCGCGCTGTCGCCGGGTGAAGGGTGGCCCGGCCAACAAAAAACCCCCCGGGGTAACGGGAGGTTGCGCGTCGGGCCGGGCCCGACGCGCTAGCAAATAATGAGTCCGGTGGTGACCGGGATCATCATCGTTGCCATGCCGCCATCCTGATCGCCGTCGACGGGGATGTCCAACGCACAGGATTTCGGTCTCACATCCCGGGACCGGCAGGACGGAGCGGAGACGAAGCGCCCGCCCCGCCGACGAGCGGCGGAGCGGGCGGATCGACATGTTCTTGCTCAGACCAGTCGGGTCATCCAGCCGCGGGTGTCCTCCACCCGGCCGTACTGGATGTCGAGCAGCGTCTTGCGGATCTGCAGCGCGATCTTGTCGTCGTGACCCTCGCGGCGGTGGTCGCAGGACCCGCCCTCCCACTTGAGCTCGCCGACGGGGGTGATGACCGCGGCGGTGCCGCAGGCGAAGATCTCGGCGATCTCGCCGGACTCGGCGCCGTCCTTCCACTCCTGGATCGGGATGCGCCGCTCCTGCGGCTTCAGGCCCAGGTCGGTGGCGAGCTCGAGGATCGAGGAGCGGGTGACGCCCTCGAGGATCGAACCGGTCAGCTCCGGGGTCACGATGCGACCGTCCTTGTAGACGATGAACAGGTTCATCCCGCCGAGTTCCTCGATGTACGTGTGGGTCGAGGAGTCGAGGAAGACCGCCTGGTCGCAGCCGGCGGCGGCGCCCTCCAGCTGGCCGGCCAGCGAGGAGGCGTAGTTGCCACCGCACTTGGCGGCGCCGGTGCCGCCCTCGCCGGCGCGGGCGTAGTCGGTCGAGATCCACAGCGAGACCGGCTTCACACCGCCGGAGAAGTACGCACCGGCCGGGGACGCGATGACGCTGTAGGTGACCTCGGCGGCCGGGCGGACTCCGAGGAAGGCCTCCGAGGCGAACATGAACGGACGCAGGTAGAGCGAGGTCTCGGCGCCGTCGGCGGCCTCGGGCACCCAGGCGCTGTCGACACCGACCAGAGCGCGCAGCGACTCCACGAAGTCCTCCTCGGACATCACCGGGAGCGCCAATCGGGTTGCGCTGCGGGCGAATCGGGCGGCGTTCGCCTCGGGACGGAACGTCCAGACCGAGCCGTCGGCGTGCCGGTAGGCCTTCATCCCCTCGAAGATCTCCTGCGCGTAGTGCAGGACGGCAGCGGCCGGGCTGAGCGACAGGTTGCCGTACGGAACGACGCGGCCGTCGTGCCAGCCGCCGTCCTTGGTCCAGGTGGCCAGCGCCATGTGGTCGGTGAAGTGGTTGCCGAAACCGGGGTTGGCCAGGACGGCCGCGCGGTCGGCGTCGCTGGCGCGGTCGGTCCGCTCGGTGATCTCGAACTGCAAGGACATCGAAGCCTCCAGGGCAGGCAGGGAGCGGCCGCCGGATCCGGCGCGCGCGGTCGGGACAGCGGTGTGAGCCAGGTTACGCCGGGCCGGCCGGAGCCCCGCCACGGGGCATCCGTCGCCCGTCGCCGACGGGGTCAGTCGAGCGCGGCGACGATCGCGTCGCCCACCTCGGCCGTGCTGCGTACGGCGGATCCGCGGGCCGCGAGGTCCGTCGCGACCGCGCGCTCGATGCGGCGCGCCTCCTCGGCGCGACCCAGGTGGTCCAGCAGCAGCGCGACCGACAACACGGTGGCCGTCGGGTCGGCCTTGCCCTGGCCGGCGATGTCCGGCGCCGAGCCGTGCACCGGCTCGAACATGCTCGGGGTCGTGCGGTCCGGGTTGATGTTGCCGGACGCGGCCAGCCCGATGCCGCCGCAGACGGCCGCGGCGAGGTCGGTGACGATGTCGCCGAACAGGTTGTCGGTGACGATCACGTCGAACCGGCTCGGGTCCTGGACCAGGTAGATCGTCGCGGCGTCGATGTGGGCGTAGTCGTGGGTCACGTCGGGGAACTCGGCACCGACCTCCTCGACGGTGCGGCGCCAGAGGTGCCCGGCGTACGAGAGCACGTTGTGCTTGTGCAGCAGGGTCAGCTTCTTGCGATCGCGGGCCTGCGCGCGGGCGAACGCGTCGCGCACGGTGCGCTCGACACCGAACCGGCTGTTGACGCTGACCTCGGTGGCCAGCTCCTGCGCGGTGCCGGTGCGCAGCGCGCCGCCGTTGCCGGTGTACGGCCCCTCGGTGCCCTCGCGGACCACGACGAAGTCGATGCCGTCCGGCGCGACGCGGGCGACGTCCAGCGGGCTGGTCACGCCGGGGAAGAGCTTGGCGGGGCGAAG
This sequence comes from Yimella sp., assembly GCA_030150425.1. Classification (GTDB taxonomy): domain Bacteria; phylum Actinomycetota; class Actinomycetes; order Actinomycetales; family Dermatophilaceae; genus Yimella. The sequence continues at coordinate 5,470 of JASLFY010000167.1, forward strand.
GTTGATGTAGTGGTCGAGCTCGAACCGGATGCGCAGCAGCAGCTGTCGCTCGAGCAGGCCGCTCGGGACGCTCGGGTCACCGATCGCGCCGAGCAGGATCGCGTCGTGGTCGCGCAGTTCGGCCAACACGGAGTCCGGCAGCACCTCGCCCGTGGCGTGCCAACGGCGGGCGCCGAGGTCGTACTCGGTCGGCACGACCTTCGCGCTGGAGGCGGCCTCGAGCACCTTCAGGCCCTCGGCGACGACCTCCGGGCCGATGCCGTCGCCGGGCAGCACGGCAAGGTTCACGACGTCGTGGGTGGCTGCATCACTCATGTCCCGGAGGCTAACAACGTACGTCCGCATGCTGGTCCTGCATCTCATAAAACGGGACGCGCGTACGACGAAGGGCACCGGAATCCGGTGCCCTTCGGTCTGCGGTCGTCGCCGCGTCAGTCGCGCAGATCCATCGATTCCTGGATCGCCTGACCGAAGGCGCGGCGGGCCTCCACCTGCTCCTCGTTCATCGCGAGTCACCCTTCCTGTTGCACGGAACTGTCCACGGGCGTCCGGATCGGCGGGATTGCTGCCGGGTCGGACGTCGTCACCGCGTCGCGGGTGAGCGACCTTGCGGAACCTCTCGCACCGTACGCCGCTGGCATTACCCTTCGGTAGGTACCGTTCACGATGCGGTCCGCGTGGCCGGATCCACCGGCCGAACGCCCCCAGCCCCCGAACGACGAGTGACCGTGTCCGCAGAGAAGTCCCGCCCGGCGACCGACCGGTTCACCCCGGCGCGCCACCGCCCCGCCCTCGACGGCATCCGCGCTGTCGCGGTCCTGTCGGTCCTGCTCTACCACTACCCGTTCGGCTGGGGGAAGGGCGGATTCCTCGGCGTCGACGTCTTCTTCGTGCTCTCCGGCTACCTGATCACCGGCCTGCTCATGACCGAGCACGACCGTTGGGGCCGCCTGGACCTGTTCGGGTTCTACGTGCGCCGCGCCCGCCGCCTTTTGCCCGCGCTGCTGCTGGTGGTGCTTTTCATCACCGTCGTCGGTCCGCACGTGCTGACCGACTCGACCCGTTCGCAGCTGCGCGGCGACGGTCTGGCCACCCTGTTGTACGTCGCCAATTGGCGGTTCATCGCGCAGGGCACGTC
>JASLFY010000182.1 GCA_030150425.1 Yimella sp.
CGGTGATGGAGAGCAACCGCGACGACCACCGGGCCGCGGCACGGGACCTGCTCATGGAACTCACCGGCGGCGGTGCGCCCGAGGGGCTCGCGGTGCGGGTCGGCATCTCCGGCGTACCGGGGGTCGGCAAGTCCACCTTCATCGAGTCGCTGGGCACGATGCTCACCGGCCAGGGCCACAAGGTCGGCGTCCTCGCCGTCGACCCCTCCAGCGTGCGCACCGGTGGCTCCGTCCTGGGCGACAAGACCCGGATGGCGCGGCTCTCGACCGATCCGAACGCCTTCATCCGGCCCAGCCCCAGCGCCGGCACCCTCGGTGGCGTCGCCCGTGCGACGGTCCAGGCCATGGCCGTGCTCGAGGCGGCGGGGTACGACGCGATCCTCGTCGAGACCGTCGGGGTCGGTCAGTCCGAGGTCACCGTCGCCGGCATGGTCGACACCTTCCTCTTCCTCACGATCGCCAACACCGGCGACCAGCTCCAGGGCATCAAGAAGGGCATCCTGGAGATCACCGACGTCGTCGCCGTCAACAAGGCCGACCCGGAGGACCCCGCCCGCGCGCAGCAGGCCCGTGCCGCCGCCCGTGAGCTGTCCGGCGCCCTGCGCCTGGTCCGGGGCCACGGCGAGTGGGTGCCGCCCGTCGTCACCGCCTCCGGCCTGACCGGTCACGACGTCGAGAACGTCTGGGCCCAGGTCGTCGGCCACCGCGACCACCTCGGCGTCGAGGGCCTGGCCCGCAAGCGCGCCGAGCAGCAGCTGGAGTTCACCTGGGCGCTCGTCCGCGACGAGCTCGACCAGCGGCTGCGCCACTCCGCCGGCGTCAAGGCGATCCGCGACGCGGTCCGCGACGAGGTGCTCGCCGGAGGCCTCACCGCGCCGCTGGCGGCCGACCGGCTGCTGGCGGCGTACGACGAGAGCTGAACCGGAGTCCGTCGGACTCGATCAGGTAACAACTTCATGTCCTGCGGCCGAACTCGCTACGGCCCGCCCTAGGGTGCGGAACATCGCGCCGACCCGCGGCGCAGGAACAGGAGGGCAGTCTTGCGCAGGATCAGCAAGATCGCGGCGATGGGCCTCATTGCATCCATCGCACTGACCGGGTGCGGCAAGAAGCACGAGGACACGACCTCGGGCGCCTCGTCCGACGTGTGCACGGGCTTCAAGGACGGCAGCTCGGTGAAGCTGGCCGTCGCCTTCGACGTGGGTGGTCGTGGTGACCACTCCTTCAACGACGCCGCCTACGCCGGTGCGGAGAAGGCCGTCAGCGGCCTCGGTGCCAGCTGCATCGACGCCCAGGCGACCGTCGGCGAGACCGACGCCCAGCGCGCCGACCGGCTCAAGCAGCTCGCCGACCAGGGCGCCAACGCCATCGTCGGCGTCGGCTACCTGTACTCGAACGCGGTCAACACCGTCGCGCCGCAGTACCCGAACGTGAACTTCCTGGTCGTCGACGGCTTCGACCCGGACAAGACGGTCAACAAGAACGTCGCCTACGACTCCTTCCAGCCCCAGGAGAGCTCCTTCCTGGTCGGCGTCGCCGCGGCCCTGAAGACCAAGTCCAAGAAGGTCGGCTTCATCGGGGCCGTCCCCGGCGCGGTCATCGGCCCGTTCGAGGCCGGCTACACCGCCGGTGTGCACGCGGTCGACCCGAGCATCACGGTCGACTCCAAGTACATCGTCCAGAGCGGTGACAAGGGCTTCAACGACCCGTCCGACGCCAAGACCATCGCCCAGACGATGCTCGACAACGGCGACGACGTCATCTTCCACGCCGCCGGCCTGTCCGGCTCCGGTCTGTTCGAGGCCGTCGCGGCCGCGGGCGACGGCAAGTGGGCCATCGGCGTGGACGGCGACCAGTACGGCTCCGCCACCGCCGCCGAGCAGCCGCACATCCTGACGTCGGCGCTCAAGCGCGTCGACACCGGTGTCTACGACTTCGCCGCCTCGGTGAAGGCCGGCAAGCCGCAGACCAGCTACGTGACCTACGACCTCAAGAACAACGGCGTCGGCGTCTCGTACAGCGGTGGCTTCATCGACGACATCAAGAGCCAGATCGACAGCTACGCCAAGAAGATCGAGGACGGCACCATCAAGGTTCCGACCGACCCCTCCAAGGTGCAGTGATCTGACCTGTTGGTTCCAGCGGGCAGGGTCCGGGAGATAGGTTCTCTCCCGGGCCCTGTCCCGTCCCACGACTGAGGAGATTCCGTGCTCATCGAGCTGCGCGGCATCGGCAAGCGATTCCCCGGCGTCATCGCCAACCACGACGTCGACCTCACCATCCGGCCCGGCACCGTGCACGCGCTGGTCGGCGAGAACGGTGCCGGCAAGTCCACCCTGATGAAGATCCTGTACGGCGTGCAGCGTCCCGACGAGGGCACCATCGCGGTCGACGGCAAGCAGGTCACCCTGCACAGCCCGTCCGACGCGATCGCAGCCGGCATCGGCATGGTCTTCCAGCACTTCAAGTTGGCCGACAACCTGACCGTGCTGGAGAACGTCGTGCTGGGCGCGGAGAAGCTGCACGGCATCGGCGGACGGGCGCGGGCGCGGATCGAGGAGATCTCGAAGACGTACGGCCTCGGCGTACGCCCCGACGACCTCGTCGAGCGGCTCGGCGTCGGTGACCGCCAGCGCGTCGAGATCCTCAAGGTCCTCTACCGCGGCGCGCAGATCATCATCCTCGACGAGCCGACCGCGGTGCTGGTGCCGCAGGAGGTCGACGAACTGTTCGCCAACCTGGCGGAACTGAAGTCCGAGGGTCTCACCGTCATCTTCATCTCGCACAAGCTCGACGAGGTGCGCAAGGTCGCCGACGAGATCACCGTCATCCGCCGCGGCACCACCGTGCGTACGGTCGACCCGAAGACCGTGACCTCCCTCCAGCTCGCCGAACTCATGGTAGGATCCGAACTGCCGACCCCGGAGACCACCGAGTCGACCGTCACCGACCGGGTCGTGCTGCAGAGCGACGACCTCACGCTGGCCGAGGCCGGCGTCGCTCCCGTGCTCAGCGACATCGACCTCACGATCCATGCCGGCGAGGTCGTCGGCATCGCCGGTGTCGAGGGCAACGGGCAGGCCGAACTGGTCGAGGTGGTCATGGGCATGCGCGAGCCCACCACCGGCCGGGTCGCCTTCGACGGCGAGGACATCACCGACTGGACCACCCGGCGCATCCGCGAGGCGGGTGTCGGCTACATCCCCGAGGACCGGCACCGCCACGGGCTCATCCTCGGCGCCCCGCTGTGGGAGAACCGGATGC
>JASLFY010000303.1 GCA_030150425.1 Yimella sp.
GCGGGTGCGCGACGACAGGCGACGAGCAACCGAACCGACGTCGGTGGTCAGGCTGTCGAGCACCGGCCGCCGGACCTGTACGTCGACGAACCCGGCGGCCTCGAGCGCCCGCCGGGCGCTGTCGGCGGTGAAGAAGCGCACGTGGGTCGGGTCCTCCAACATCCACCAGGCGGCGCCGTAGCGACGTGGGCCCCAGCTGTCCCCCGCCGGCGTGAAGAACTGCACCTGCCCACCCGGGGCGAGCAGGTCGTGGGCGACCCGCAGCGTACGGCTGGGGTCGACGACGTGCTCCAACACGTGGATGCCGTAGACGAGGTCGGCGGCGACCGCCGTCGGCGGGACGTCCTCGATCGGGGTGTCGAACAGGCGCCCCCGTTCGCGCACCTGGGGGTCGACCGCCAACCCGAGCTGGTCGGGGTCGGCACCGCCGACGTCCAGCCCGGCGTCCAGGAAGCGGCGCAGCAGCGCGCCGGTCCCGAAACCGATCTCGAAGACCGAGGCCGAGCCGGTTGACGCCGCAGAGCGCAGTTCGCGGTAGGTGAGCGTCAGGCGCGCCCGGTCGAGGGTCGGCTCCCCGCCGTACGCCAGGTCGCGGTGCCGGGCGGGAGCCGCGACGAGGTCCCGACGGAGGTGGCCGCAGCGAGTGCACCGCGACAGGGTGCAATCGACGGCGATCCGCCACGGGGCGGTCGGGGCGCCGCAGATCTCGCAGCCAGAGGGCATCAATCGATCCTTACCTACCGGTAACACTTCGCGTTACCCTAGACCGCCGGTCGCGGGTGGAGACCGCCGAACGGTGATCGAGGAGACGACCAGTGAACAGCAGCGCACGACCGCACCCGCCACAGCCCTTGCGGGTGCTCTACCTGTCGTGGCGCGACCGGGAGAACCCGGAGGCCGGTGGCGCGGAAGTCTTCACCGAGCGGACCAGCGAGGTGCTCACCCAGGAGGGTGCCGAGGTCACCCTGTTCACCGCCCGCTTCCCCGGCGCCGCGGCGCACACCCGTCATGGCGACGTCCGCGTGATCCGCCGCGGAGGCCGCTTCGGTTGCTACCTCGCCGGGCTGCGCCACGTCATGACCCGCCGGGACGACTACGACGTGATCGTCGACGTGCAGAACGGTGTTCCGTTCTGGGCTCCGCTGGTCGCGAAGGTGCCGGTCGTCAACATCACCCACCACGTCCACCGCGACCAGTGGCCGGTCATCTTCGGCCCGAAGGTCGCGAAGTTCGGGTGGTTCCTGGAGTCGAAGGTCGCGCCGCGTGTCTACCGTGGCCACCGCTACGTCACCGTCTCGAACGCCACCCGTGAGGACCTCGTCGACCTCGGCGTGCAGCGCTCCGACGTCGACCTGATCCACTCCGGCAACGACCTGCCCGCCGACTACGACGCCTACCGCGACGTGCCGCGTACGCCGCAGCCCAGCATGGTCGTGGTCTGCCGTTTGGTTCCGCACAAGCAGGTGGAGTTGGCGATCGACGCCCTCGCCGAGCTGCGCGAGACGCTGCCCGACCTGACCCTCGACGTCGTCGGTTCCGGCTACTGGCGCGCCGAGCTCGAGGCGTACGCCGACCGCTGCGGGGTCCGCGACGCGGTCACCTTCCACGGCTTCGTCGACGAGCCGACCAAGCACCGCCTCCTGGCGCAGGCGTGGATCTCGTTGATGCCCTCGCACAAGGAGGGCTGGGGGCTCACGATCGTCGAGGCCGGGCTGCACGGCACCCCGACCATCGCGTTCGCCCACGCCGGCGGACCGAGCGAGGCGATCATCCACGGCGTCACCGGACTGCTGGCGGCCGACTCGCACGACATGATCGCGCAGGCGCGTGCGCTGCTCGTCCACGACGGACTGCGCGCCGACCTCGGTGACGCGGCGCGCATCCACGCCCGCAGTTTCTCCTGGGAGGCCGCGGGCCACGCGTTGCACGAGACGCTGTTGTCGGTACTGGACCGCGGGCCGCGGCCGGTGCCACGCGACAGCGTCCGCGCCCGGCACCGCGGGATCCAGGAGATCGTGGCCGACCACCTCAGCCGCGAGGACGAGGACCAACTCGCACCGGTCGGCTGACCGACCGGCCGACACGTCCTTCGGACGGACGCGACAAGGGCCGCTCCCCCTGGGAGCGGCCCTTGTCCTGCATCCGTCGACGATCTCGCGGTGAACGCGAGATCCGGTCGCGGATTACTGGTCGTAGTTGATCTGCGGCGAGTACGTCTGCGGCTGGGTGATTCCGCCCTGCTGCTGAACCAGCCCGAAAATCGCGGCCGCTGCCAGGATCATCCCGAGCACGGCACCGCCGACATTCAATCCGAGCTTCATTTCGTAACCTCATCCTCTCGGGTCGAAGACGTGCTTCGACTCGGGACCGCTTGAGCAATGTGACCACACAGTAGCAAAGGCCACCGGTCAGCGGGCCGATTCGGAAATGTGGCGCGTGCGCCGTCGGCGTTCGCCGACCACGCCGACCCCCGTGACCGCGCCGAGGGCGACCGGGAGGCCGAGCAGACCGAGCCAGCGGTACGCGGGTTCGTCACCGGCAGCCGGCTGCCGAACGCCGGGGACCTCGTACAACTCCAGTCGGCCGTCGCCGGCGAGGAACCTCAGTCGGTCCACCGGGGCCGGCCGCAACGCCGGTTGGTCTGTCTGCACCAGCACGTACCGCACGTCGGCCGCGCGCAGCGCATCCAGCACCGCGGCCGGGTCTCCGCCGGCGCGGAAGGCGGCCGTGACCCGGGCGGCCTGGGGCGACTCCCCCGCGACCGTGCCGCGGTCGGACAGCGGGAGGTCGTCGTCCACCACGACGGTGCGGTCGACGAGGCGCTGCCACGGATCGAGCGCCACGACGCGGTGGTCCCAGGCGTACCGGCGGTAGAGGTTCCAGGGGAAGACGGCGACGGAACCGGGCGGCAGGCCCTCGATCCGGTCGGCCATCCGCAGGTACGCGGGCGGGTAGTCGACCGCGCGCCACGCGCCGGACGCCCCGCCGAACATCGAACTGAAGGTGAGCACCGGCCACACCGCCACCAGCCCCGTCAGTCCGACCAGGACAGGGCGGGCCACCCCGACGGATCGCCCGCGCCGCCAGAGCTCCTGGGCGCACCAGCCGAGCGCCAGCGCCACGAGCAGCACCCACGGGGCGACGAACTTCTGCGCGTC
>JASLFY010000274.1 GCA_030150425.1 Yimella sp.
CAATCAGCAGGTGGTGACTTCGTGAGTCTGTTGGTAGTGGGTCTTTCCCACCGAACTGCACCGGTCGAGATGCTGGAGCGAGCCGCCCTGTCCGGGGACCGCCCGTTGCAGCTCGACGAGTCGTTGCGCGCCGGCGACCACGTCAACGAGTGGATGACCGTCTCGACCTGCAACCGGGTCGAGGTCTACGCCGACGTCGCGACCTTCCACGGTGCGGTCAACCAGATCACCGAATCCCTCTGTGCGGCAACCGGTCTCACGCTCGACGAGCTGGGCGACGTGACGTACGCCCACTTCGAGGACCGCGCGATCGCCCACCTCTTCTCGGTGGCCGCCGGCCTCGACTCGATCGCCGTCGGCGAGAGCCAGATCCTCGGTCAGCTGCGCACCGCCCTGCACGACGGGCGCGACCACGGCCACCTGCGCTCGCAGCTGGAGAGCGTCGCCCAGCACGCCCTGCGGGTCGGTAAGCGGGCCCACGCCGAGACCGGCATCGACACCGTCTCCCGGTCGCTGATCGAACGTGGTGTCGCGGTCGCGCAGGAGACCCTCGGACCGATCTCGCACGCACCGGCGCTGGTCATCGGTTCGGGTGCGATGAGCGCCCTCGCCAGCCACACGCTGCGCCGGATGGGTGTCACCGACCTGACCGTGGTGAGCCGGACGTACGCCAACGCCGAGCGCCTCGCGACCGCGGTGGATGCCGCCGTACGCCCGTGGGAGGAGCGCGCCGAGGCCCTCGCCGAGGCCCGGTTCATCGTCTCCTGCACCGGCGCTGTCGGCCACGTGATCGACCGCGACGCGGTCGCCGCCGCCCACCGCGGTGCCGACGGCGCGGCGCAGGTCTACCTCGACCTCGCGCTGCCGCGGGACATCGACCCGGCCGCCGAGGACGTCCCCGGCGTACGGGTGCTCGACCTGGCCGACCTGAGCCAGGTGCAGCAGGACGCCGGAACCCGCTCGCAGGTGCAGGCGGTCGAGGACCTGGTCACCGCCGAGGTCGCCGAGTTCGTCACCCGTCGCCGGGCCGAGGCCGTCGCCCCGACCGTCGCCGCGATCCGGCGCTACGCCGCCGACGTCGTCTCCGCCGAGCTGGAGCGCCTGGACTCGCGGGTGCAGCTGGACGAGCGCGACCGCGCGCAGGTGCAGCTCACCGTCCACCGCGTCGTGGAGAAGTTGCTGCACACCCCGACCGTCCGGATGAAGGAGCTGGCCGGCGCCGACGTCGACGTCGACTTCACCCGCGTGATCCGCGAACTGTTCGACATCGACCCGCACAGTTCGAAGGTGTCGAGCATCCCGCGCGAGATCGGGGGCGGCCGATGAGCCACCTGCTTCTGGGCACCCGCCGCTCCGAGCTGGCCCGCACCCAGTCCGGTCACGTCGCCGACGCGCTGCGCGCCCTCGGCCACACCGTCGAGCTGGTCGAGATCGTCACCGAGGGCGACGTCAACAGCGCGCCGCTGACCCAGTTGGGCGGCACCGGCGTGTTCGCCGCCGCCATCCGACAGGCCCTGCTGGAGGGCCGGGTCGACCTGGCGGTCCACTCGCTCAAGGACCTCCCGGTGGCGCCGTACCCGGGCCTCACCGTCGCCGGCATCCCGCCGCGCGAGGACCCCCGCGACGCCCTGGTCGCCCGCGACGGCCTCACCCTCGGTGAGCTGCCCGCCGGAGCGACCGTCGGCACCGGCTCGCCGCGTCGGGTCGCCGCGCTGAACGCGCTCGGCCTCGGCCTCGAGATCCGTCCGCTGCGCGGCAACGTCGACACCCGACTGGCGAAGGTCACCGACGGTGACCTCGACGCCGTCGTGCTCGCCTGCTCCGGGCTGCGCCGGGTCGATCGCGCCGACCGAATCACCGAGGCGATCGACCCGCTGCAGATGCTGCCCGCACCGGGACAGGGCGCCCTCGCCCTCGAGGTGCGCACCGACGACGCCGCCGCGATCGCCGCGGTCGCCGCCCTCGACGACGCCGACACCCGCGCCGCGGTCACCGCCGAGCGCGCCGTGCTGGCCGGTCTGCAGGCCGGCTGTTCCGCACCGGTCGGCGCCCTCGCCGAAGTGGTCGAGGACGTCGACGGGTCGCTCGAGATCTCGTTGCGCGCCTTCGTCGGTCTGCCCGACGGCAGCCACGACGTACGCCGTTCCGTCACCGGGCCCGCCGCCGACCCCGACGCCCTCGGGCGCCGGCTCGCGCAGATCCTGCTCGCCGACGGTGCCGCCGAGATCATCGCCGAGGCCGACGCCGCGAACAGTCCGGCGGCCGACCGACCATCCGGCGCCGGAAGACCCGGCGGCCCCCACGAACCTTCCGAACCCGTCAACAACGCCATGGAGCGAGAGCAGTGAGCAACAGCACCAAGACGCCTGCCCGCGTCGCCTTCGTCGGATCCGGCCCCGGAGACCCCGGTCTGCTGACCGTTCGAGCCGCAGAACTGCTGCGTCGCGCCGACACGATCGTGCTCGACCAGGTGGCTCGTGAGGACTTCGTCGCCGCGTTCGCCGGCCCAGACACCGAGATCGTCGACGCCGGACACGGCGAGGCCGGTCAGACCCTGACCACCGCCTCGCGCGCCAAGCTGGTCGTCCGCACCGCGAAGGCGACCGGCAAGGCCGCCGAGAAGGCCGACGGCCGCGCGCTGGTCGTACGGCTGATGGACGGCGACCCGGCCACCTTCAACGGACTGGCCGAGGAGGCCGTCGCCTGTCACAAGGCCGGCATCGACTTCGAGATCGTCCCGGGCGTCAGTAGCGTCGCCGCGGTCCCGGCGTACGCCGGCATCCCGCTGACCCAGAACTCCTCGCGCGGGGTCCACATCGTCCTCGCCGTGGACAACAAGGTCGACTACTCCCGCTCGGCCGCCGACGACACCACCGTGGTGCTGCTCGGTGCGCTCGACGCGGTCCGCACCGCCCTCGGTCGGCTCGCCGCCGCGGGCCGTGACGAGGAGACGCCGGTCGCGGTGACCGTCTCCGGCACGACCATCCACCAGAAGACGTACGACTTCGCGCTCGGCGCGACCGAGGCTGCGCTCAAGGGCGTGTCCGCGGCCGGCCAGCTGGTCGCCGTCGTCGGCGCCCCGGTGCAGCACCGCGAGACGTTGTCCTGGTGGGAGACCAAGCCGCTGTTCGGCTGGAACGTGCTCGTGCCGCGTACGAAGGACCAGGCTGGTTCGATGACCGCCCGCCTCGGTGACTTCGGCGCCGCCAGCGACGTCGTCCCGACGATCAGCGTCGAGCCGCCGCGCACCCCGCAGCAGATGGAGCGGGCGATCAAGGGCCTGGTCACCGGTCGCTACGAGTGGGTCGGCTTCACCTCGCAGAACGCGGTGAAGGCGGTCCGCGAGAAGTTCGAGGAGTTCGGGCTCGACGCCCGCGCGTTCTCCGGCCTGAAGATCGCCGCCGTGGGTGGCGTCACCGCCGACGCGCTGCGCGAGTGGGGCCTGGTGCCCGACCTGCTGCCCTCGGGCGAGCAGTCCGCGCAGGGTCTGCTGGAGGAGTGGCCCGACTACGACGAGCTGCTCGACCCGATCAACCGGGTCTTCCTGCCGCGCGCCGACATCGCCACCGACACCCTCGTCGCCGGCCTGCAGGAGATGGGCTGGGAGGTCGACGACGTCACCGCCTACCGCACCGTCCGCGCCGCCCCGCCGGCTCCGGAGGTGCGCGAGGCGATCAAGTCCGGCAAGTTCGACGCGGTCTGCTTCACCTCGTCCTCGACCGTGCGCAACCTGGTCGGCATCGCCGGCAAGCCGCACGCCACCACCGTCGTCGCCTGCATCGGTCCGGCCACCGCCAAGACCGCCGAGGAGCACGGCCTGCGGGTCGACGTGATGGCCGCCGAGCCGTCCGCCGAGTCGCTGGTCGAGGCGCTCGCCGACTACGGCCGGTCGCTCGCGCTGTCCGCAGCGGAGACCGGTGAGGCCGTACGTCGCCCCAGCGAACGGCGTACGACCTCGCGTCGGAAGGCGAAGGCGTGACCGGCCCGGTGATCCGGCCGCGCCGGCTGCGCCAGACCCCGGCCGTACGCCGGATGGTCGCCCAGACCCGGCTGCACCCGGCTGAACTGGTGCTGCCGATGTTCGTCAAGGAGGGGCTGGAGCAGCCGGCCCCGATCGAGTCGATGCCGGGCGTCGTCCAGCACACCCTCGACTCCCTGGTCGAGGCCGCCCACGAGGCGGTCGACGCGGGGGTCGGCGGGCTGATGCTGTTCGGCGTGCCGCAGACCCGTGACGAGGTCGGCTCCGGCGCCACGGATCCGGAAGGGATCCTGAACGTCGCGCTGCGCCGGCTGCGGGCCGAGTTCGGCGACGACACGGTGCTGATGGCCGACCTGTGCCTGGACGAGTTCACCTCCCACGGCCACTGCGGAGTCCTGGACGACCATGGCCGGGTCGACAACGACGCGACCCTGCAGCGCTACGCCGACATGGCCGTGGCGCTGGCCGACGCCGGCGCCCACGTGGTGGCCCCCAGCGGGATGATGGACGGTCAGATCGCGGTCATCCGGCAGGCGCTGGACGCCGCCGGCCACACCGACGTGATCGTGCTCGCGTACTCCGCCAAGTACGCCTCCGCGGCCTTCGGGCCGTTCCGCGAGGCGGTCGACTCGGCGCTGCAGGGCGACCGGGCGACCTACCAGCAGGACCCGGCCAACCTGACCGAGTCGCTGCGTGAGGTGCTGCTCGACCTGGCCGAGGGCGCCGACATGGTCATGGTGAAGCCGGCCACCCTCTACCTCGACGTGATCGCCCGCGTGGCGCCCGAGGTCGACGTCCCGCTCGCGGCGTACCACGTCAGCGGCGAGATGGCGATGATCGAGGCGGCGGCCGCGAACGGCTGGATCGATCGGGACCGAATGGTGATGGAACAACTCACCGCGATCCGTCGGGCAGGCGCTCAACTGATCCTGACGTACTACGCCACACAGGTGGCGCAGCAACTGCGCGCCGGCTGACCGGCCGACCGGGGGAGAAGGAGTTCGGGGATGGGCACGGCAGAAACGCAGGACGACACGCCCTGGCTGGACGACGAACAGCAGGTCGCGTGGCGCGACTACATCCGCGGTTCGCGGGCGCTGGAGACGGTGCTGGACGCCGAGATCCGCGCCGCCGCCGGGATGTCGCTGTCGGAGTTCGAGCTGTTGTCGATGCTCTCGGAGACTCCCGGTCGCACGCTGCGGATGAGCGCGCTGGCCGACCTGGTGGTGCAGTCCCGCTCCCGGGTCACCCACACCGCCAACCGCCTCGAGCGGCGCGGCTGGGTGGTCCGTTCGGCCTCCGACCGTGACGGCCGGGGTGTCGACCTCACCCTCACCGACCAGGGCTTCGAGGCCGTGCGCGCCGCGGCGCGCGCCCACGTGGTGAGCGTCCGGTCCCACCTGGTGGACCGGCTCGGTCGCCGGGAGCTGACCTCGCTGGGCAGCACGATGGCGAAGGTCCGCGCCGGGCTCTGATCTTCAACCGGCTGCGCCGGTTCGCGCCGATTCGGCGCATCGCACGACCCTTGAGAGAATGGCAGGCATGTCCGACCCCCGTACGACCACTTCCGCCGCGCTGCTCGACCGCGCCCGCCGAGTGACCCCGGGAGGGGTCAACTCCCCGGTCCGCGCCTTCCGCGCGGTGGGCGGCACCCCCCGGTTCATCGCCTCCGCCAAGGGCCCCTGGCTGACCGACGTCGACGGCAACCGTTACGTCGACCTCATCTGCTCCTGGGGTCCGATGATCCTCGGCCACGCCCACCCCGACGTGGAGCGCGCCGTCACCGAGGCCGCCACCCGCGGCTTCTCGTTCGGCACCCCGAGCGAGAACGAGGTGCTGCTGGCCGAGGAGATCGTCTCCCGGATCGCGCCGGTCGAGCAGGTCCGACTGGTCAACAGCGGCACCGAAGCCACGATGAGCGCGCTGCGCCTCGCCCGCGGGTTCACCGGCCGCAACAAGGTCGTGAAGTTCGCCGGTTGCTACCACGGCCACGTCGACGCGCTGCTGGCCCAGGCCGGCTCCGGCGTCGCCACCTTCGGCCTGCCCGACTCCGCCGGTGTCCCGGAGTCGAACGCCCACGACACGATCGTGTTGCCGTACAACGACATTCCCGCGCTGCAGCAGGCGTTCGCCGACCACGGCGACGACATCGCCTGCGTCATCACCGAAGCCTCGCCGGGCAACATGGGCGTCGTCCCGCCGGCCGAGGGCTTCACCGCGGCGCTGCGCACCATCACCCGCGACCACGGTGCGCTGCTGATCAGCGACGAGGTCATGACCGGCTTCCGCTGCTCGGCCGCCGGCTGGTTCGGCGTCGAGGGCGAGCAGGGCGGGGGAGCGCCCGACCTGTTCACCTTCGGCAAGGTGATGGGCGGCGGCTTCCCGGCCGCGGCCTTCGGTGGCCGGGCCGACGTGATGGCCCGCCTCGCCCCGGACGGGCCGGTCTACCAGGCCGGCACCCTCTCGGGGAACCCGGTCGCGACCGCGGCCGGTCTGGCGACGCTGCGCGCCTGCACCCCCGAGGTCTACGACCGCCTGCCGGTCGTGGCCCGCACCATCGCCGACGCCGCGTCCGCCGAGCTGTTCAAGGCCGGAATCCCGCACACCGTGCAGTGGGCCGGATCGATGTTCTCGATCTTCTTCCGCGAACAGCCGGTGCGGAACTACGACGACGCC
>JASLFY010000305.1 GCA_030150425.1 Yimella sp.
CGAGCAACTGCTCGTCTCCCTCCTGCTGCCCGCGCTCGCCCTGTTCGGGATGGGCCTGTCCCACCAGCCGTACCTCGGCAGCGGCCGCCGCATCGACATCGTCGTGCCGTCGGTCCTGGCGCTCGCCGTCGTCTCGACCGCGTTCACCGGTCAGGCGATCTCGACCGGGTTCGACCGGCGCTACGGCGTACTCCGGTTCCTGGGCACCACGCCCCTGGGCCGGGGCGGTCTGCTCGGCGGCAAGGCGATCGCGGTGCTGCTGGTCGTCGCCCTGCAGACGGTGCTGCTCGGCGCCCTCGGTCTGGCGCTCGGGTGGCACCCGTCGGCGTCCGGCATCCCGGTCGCCGTCCTGCTGCTGCTCCTGGGCAGCTTCACCTGGGTCGCGCTGTCGTTGCTGCTCGCCGGCGCGCTGCGCGCCGAAGGAGTGCTCGCCGTCGCGAACCTCGTGTGGGTGCTGCTGGCCGCCGGCGGTGGCCTGCTCTACCCGACCTCGCGGCTGCCCGACGGCCTCGGCTCCGTCGTGTCGCTGCTGCCCTCCGGCGCTCTCGGCGACGGCCTGCGCGCGGCGCTGAACGGTCAGCTCGCCGACACCTGGGGCCCCGCCCTCGTCCTGCTCGTCTGGGGCGCGGCCGCCGCGGCCCTCACCACCCGTACGTTCCGCTGGGGCGACTGAAACCGATGCCGACGAACCCGTTCGAGAGTGACCGATCGATGCTGCTCCCCCGCCCGACCCCGCCCGGACTCCCCCGCTGGCTGACCGCGCTGTTCTGGCTCAACCTGGTGGTCGAGACCGGCATCGTGGTGACCGGCGGACTGGTGCGGCTCACCGGCAGCGGCCTGGGCTGCCCCGAGTGGCCCCAGTGCGTGAACGGGTCGCTGACCCCGACGCGTCACCAGGAGCAGTCCTGGCACAAGTACGTCGAGTTCGGCAACCGCACGCTGACCAGCGTGGTCAGCATCGTCGCCGTCGCCCTGTTGATCGGCATCGTCGTGGCCGCCCGACACCGCGTCGGGCTCCGGCTCCCGGTCGCCGGGGTGCTCTTCGGGATCGCCCTGCAGGCCGTCGTCGGCGGCATCACCGTGCTGACCGGTCTGAATCCGGGGCTGGTGGCCGCCCACTTCCTGATCTCGATGCTGCTGGTCGCCACCTCGGCCTGGCTGGTCTGGCGCGCCCGCGAGGGTGACGCCCCGGCGACCCCCGTGGTCCGCGACGGCATCGTCCGCCTCGGCCGGGGCACCGCGGCCTTCACCGCCGTGGTGCTGCTGCTCGGCACCCTCGTCACCGGTTCGGGCCCGCACTCGGGTGACGCCGACCACCCGGCACGCCTCGGCCTCGACCCGCGGACCATCTCCTGGATCCACGCCGACGCGGTGATGCTGTTCATCGGACTGGTCGTCGCGATGATCGTCGCCGTACGCCTGACCGCCGCCGACACCGGCGCCCCGCGCGCGTGGACCGCGGTCCTCGTCGTGACGCTCGCCCAGGGCGTCATCGGATACGTGCAGTACTTCACCGGACTGCCCTGGCTGGTCGTCCTCTGCCACATGCTCGGCGCCTGCCTGCTGGTCATCGCGGTGACCTGGGCGGTTCTCTCCCTGCGGGTGCGTGATCCGCGGGCAGAGTCGACGACCCCCGCCGCCGGGGCGGACGTCCCCTGACCGAGCCGCGCACCGGACGTGCGGGCCGAACGGTCCGCGCGCTGCGCCTCCTGCTGCTGGCGACCTTCACCCTCTCGTTCACGGTCACCCTCGCCAGCCTCACCGGCAACGCACTCAGCACCCCCGCGGACACCTTCGCGGCCCCCGGCGGACACGACGTACGCGTCGACGGTCACCGGATCCACTACGAGAGCTGGGGCGAGCACGGTCCGGCGATCGTGCTGATCGGCGGATTCGCCGAGAGTTCGGTCTCCTGGTCACCCGTCGGCCCGCTGCTCGGCGCCGACCACCGCGTGTTCGCGATCGACCTGCCGGGTTACGGCTACAGCGACTACACGGGCCACTACACGCTCGCCGACCAGACCGCGGTCGTCGCCGGTTTCATCCGTACGCTGCACCTCGACCGGCCGACCGTCGTCGGCCACTCCCTCGGCGCCGCCGTGGCCGGTTCACTCGCCCTGAGCGCGCCCCAGCAGGTCGGACACGTCGTCTTCGCCGACGGCGACGCCCTCCCGTTCCCCGGCGGTGACCGGCGGCCGCCCGGCTGGGTGCTGGGGTCCTCGTACGCGACCTCGCTCTACCGGATCGGCACCCGCTGGTCGTGGTTGGACTCGAAGATCGTTGCGGCGCAGTGCGGTTCGGTCTGTCGTGGCGACTCCCCCGCGCTGGTCGATGCCTGGATGCGGCCGCTGCAGCAGGGCGCCGCCGAGCGGGCGATGCGCACCATGGCGCAGGCTCCGTTGCTGCACCTCACGCCGGAGCGAATCCGGTCGATCACGGTGCCGCGCGGGATCATCTGGGGCGCCGAGGACGGCTCGTCCGGAGGATCGTTGGAGGCGACCCGACGCAACCTCGGCCACCCGCCCGAGGTGATCCTGCCGGGCGCCGGGCACCTGTCGATGGTGGCCGATCCGCGCGGATTCGCTGCCGCGGTCGTACGCCTGTCGGCCGACTGAGTCGGCCCGGCGCAGCCGGTCGGGTCAGTGCAGGGCCGGCAGCGCGGCGTACAGGATCGGGTCGAGGGCGACGCCGAGGAAGACCAACGTCAGGTAGCTGATCGAGTAGTGGAACAGCCGCATCGGTTTGAGCACCGAGTAGGGCACGCCCTTCTTCGCGCGCGCTTGCAGGGTGTGGGCCTCGAGCAGGAACAGGCCGCCGGACAGCACCGCCAGCACGGTGTAGACCCACCCCATCGGCGCGATCGGGATGAGCACCAGCGTGGTCAGCACGGTGGCCCACGCGTAGATCACGATCTGCCGGGCCACGGCGGTGTCGCGGGCCACGACCGGCAGCATCGGCACGCCGGCGTTGGCGTAGTCGTCCTTGAACCGCATCGACAGCGGCCAGTAGTGCGGCGGCGTCCAGAAGAAGACGACGAGGAAGAGCACCAGCGCCGACCAGGACAGCGAGTTGGTCACCGCGGACCAGCCGATCAGCACCGGCATGCAGCCGGCCACCCCGCCCCAGACGATGTTCTGGGCGGTGCGCCGCTTGAGCAGCATCGTGTAGAAGCCGACGTAGAGCAGGATCGCGCCCAGCGACAGCGCCGCCGACAGCCAGTTGACCAGCAGCCCGAGCCAGAGCACCGACGCGACACCGAGCACGGTGGCGAAGATCAGCGCGTTGCGCGGCGCGATGGTGCCCTTGGCCAGCGGGCGGCCCTCGGTGCGATGCATCAACTTGTCGATGTCGCGGTCGAGGTAGCAGTTGTACGCGTTCGCCGAGCCGGCCGACATCGTGCCGCCGACCAGGGTGGCGATGATCAGCCAGATCGACGGGACGCCGCGGTCGGCGAGGAACATCACCGGGAACGTCGTCACCAGCAGCAGCTCGATGATGCGCGGCTTCGTCAACGAGACGTAATCGCGTACGACCTCACCGAAGGGGCGCTCGGATCGTGCGTCGACGGCGGGGTCTCCGGCCGTACGGGGCTCGATCGTGGTCACAGGCATCCTCGGCTCAACGCATCTCGAAAATCTCGGCTTCCGTCCATCGGTCCGGGAACACCGCTGGGGTGTGGCCGGTTTGCCTGATGGAGGGCGCCCGTAGCAGGGCGCCGGAGACCAGTCTATCCGCCTCCGGTGACCTGCCCGACGCCCACCGGTGGGCCGCCACCCGCGGCGCAT
>JASLFY010000323.1 GCA_030150425.1 Yimella sp.
CCGCGCGGTTCATGGGGCCATTCCCGTCACGGTCATGCGCTCATCCTCGCGGGTCGAGAACGACCGACCGGGTGAGGTGGCGCGGGCTGTCGGGGTCGAGCCCGCGGGCGCGGGCGCGCTCGAGGGTGACGAGATGGATGCGGGCCAGTTCGGCCAGCGGATGACGGCCGGAGTCGACGTACGTCGCACCGGTGCGGGTCACCTCCGCGTCGAGGCCCGCCGGGGCGTCGCCGAGCATCCAGGTGACGCGGCCCGGGGCGGCGATCGCGATCGGGCCGTGGCGGTAGTCCATCGCGGGGTACGCCTCCGTCCAGCCCTGCACCGCCTCGCGCGCCTTCAGCGCGGCCTCCTGGGCGAGGCCGTACGTCCACCCGCGGCCGAGGAAGGTGAACTGTTCGGCGTCGAGCAAGGCCCGGTCAATCGGCTCGGCCAACGCGGCCTCGACGTCGGTCAGCGCGGCCGAGAGGTCGACGCCGACGGAGGTGAGCAGGTAGGCCAGGGCGGTGGTCGCGAACCGGGTCTGCACCACCGACTCCTCGTCGGCGTACGGCAGAGCGATGACGCGCTCGCAGAGCGCGGCGACCGGGGTGTTCTGGGCGCCGAGGACGACGGTGGCCGGGACGCGACCGTCGAGACTGCGGAGCAGGTCGACGATCTCGGTGGTGGTGCCCGAGCGGGTGATCGCGACGACGCGGTCGTAGTCGCGGGTGCCCTGCTCGAGCGGGAGGGCCTCGGAGCCGGCGAAGGCGTCGGTGACGCCGTGGCCGGCGGCCTCGCGGGCGGCGGCGTAGGCCATCGCCATGAACCAGGAGGTGCCGCAGCCGACGACCGCGACCCGCTCGCCGCGGGCGGGGGCGAGATTCTCCCGGCCGGCCTGGGTGATCGCTTGCTGCCACGTCCGCGGTTGCGAGCGCAGCTCGGCGTCCATGTGGCGTCCGCCGGTCCGGTCGGGCATGGGAGGTCTCCTCGGTCGATGAGTGGCGACTGATCCGATGCTAGTGGGAAGTGATCGAAACATGCGAGGAGTGATCAGTTGCGATCACCAGTTCGTATTTGTCGGTCCGACCTAGACTGCTTGGGTGAGACTCACCGCCTGGATCGCCGCCGACATCGTCGCCCTCACCCTGCGCGACGGGGTGTTGCACGTCGCGCTCGTACGCCGTAAAGCCGTTGCAGCACAAGGGGAATGGGCGCTTCCGGGCGGCTTCCTGCTGGAGGGTGAGTCGGCCGAACAGGCCGCCTACCGCGAGCTGCGCGAGGAGGTCGGGCTGGCGCCGGAGCAGGTGCGGCTGGAGCAGTTGGCCACGTACTCCGCGCCGGACCGCGACCCGCACCACGAGCAGCGGGTGATCTCGGTGGCCCACCTGGCGTTGGCCGCGAACCTGCCCGACACGGTCGCCGGAACCGACGCCGACGCGGCGCGGTGGGTGCCGGTCGAGGAGGTGCCGGCGCTCGCCTTCGACCACGCGCGGATCCTCGCCGACGGGGTGGAGCGGGCTCGCGCGAAGCTCGAATA
This sequence comes from Yimella sp., assembly GCA_030150425.1. GTDB lineage: Bacteria > Actinomycetota > Actinomycetes > Actinomycetales > Dermatophilaceae > Yimella. The sequence continues at coordinate 1,517 of JASLFY010000323.1, forward strand.
CGCAACGGTGGCAACGGCTTTCCTGGAGTCCGAGTTCACCATGAGCGACCTGCGGAAGGTCTACGAGGCGGTCTGGGGGCAGCGCCTCGACCCCGCGAACTTCAACCGGAAGGTGCTCTCGATCGACGGGTTCGTCGAGCCGACCGGCGAGATGCGCCGCGGTCGGGGCCGGCCGGCCGCGATCTACCGGGCCGGGTCGGCGACGCTGCTGTCGCCGCCGCTGATCCGGTGAGGGGTGGGCTGGGGGTCCGCTAGCCGAGATAACTGGTCGGGTCCGAGGGAACGAGAATCTTCACGTTCCCTCGGATCCGACCAGTTATCTCGCTGGTGGCCAACCGCCCTGTCCCGCAGGTCTTCCCACTCGTGCGGGTGAATCGTGTCACAACCTTGAACGATGGTTTTGAACAAGTGGCTTAGGTCTGTGATACTGCGCGAGCAGCAGGGGGCCGCACACGGCCCAGGTCGTCTGTGGGGGATCAGGGCTTCCGCAGCAGAGTTCGGGAGATGTGCGCATGGTGGAGAACGCTGTCGATCGCCGTACGGTCGCGAAGGGTATCGCATGGGCGGCGCCGGTCTTACTGGTCGGGAATCAGGCCCCCGTGTTCGCGGCGTCGACGCCGGTGGGATTCGCCCACCGCACGACCTGGCGTTGGTATTCGAATAACGCGCCGTGGTGCGCGTCCGGCCTGGATGGCCTGGAGATCAACACCACCGAGACCGGCGGTGGCGTCTCCTTCACGGGGACGACTCCGGCGACCAAGATCACCAACGTCAGCGCGACCTTCTACTTCACGCGCAGCGACCTGATCTGGTCGCCGACCTCGAGCAGCAGCACGTCCTGGACCACGCCGACCCTGCAGTCGGGGTCGGTGAAGCTCACCGGTTCCGACGGTGTGACGCGCACGTACTACCCGTACCTGACGACATTCACCGGAGCGATCGCGGCGGTGAACGGCACGACCACGCTGCCGACCTACCAGTTCCAAACGCAGTGCCTCAACGTGGACGACACGACGTGGGCGGCCGCGCGGTGGGCCCGCCGTGTCGCGACCGCGACCATCGACGGCTCGGTCAGCACCACCGACACCGGTGCCTTCCAGGTGAAGAACGCATGAGTCACCACGCCGTTTACGCCGACCTGCGCCGGCGCATCGAGGGCGGTCAGTACGCCGCCGGTCTGCCGCTCCCGCCGATCGCCGAGCTCGCCGACGAGTACGACACCAGCGTCACCGTGGTCCGTGCGGCGCAGCAGCTGCTCGCGATGCACGGGCTGGTCGAGGTCTCGCGCGACCGCTACCTGGCGGTCGTCGCTCGCCCGGCGGTGGCTCGCACCCGCCCGCGCACCCTCAGCCTGGCCCGCGGTCGCGTGGCCTGAACCGCGGTCAAGATGACCGACGGCGGTTACTGAGTCAGTGCCCGCGCGAACCGGGGAAGGTCCGGTTCGAGGTCGCTGAGCAGGCGGAACAGGCCGGCGCGCAGCATCGCCTGACGCGCTGCACCCTGTGTCCATTACGCCAACACACTGCGTTCGGCGTCGAACCACATCACCGCGTCGAGCGTCCAGACGGCTTCGGCCCACAGCGTCGGTCGCCAGTGCGGCGCGACGTCGATCACCAACGGCGCCCCGCCGGCGTCGAGCAGCAGGTTGCCGGTCAGGTCGCCGTGGACCAGTTCGTCCGGGCCGAGATCGGTGTCGTCCCGTTGCTCGGCCAACTCCTGGGCGAGGGCGGGTGCGTCGGTCGGTAGCCGCTCCTCGCCGAACGCGATCCTTTCAGCCCGCGCCCACCGGTCGTCGCGGCGTACGGACCACTGGGCGCCGGTGCGGGCCAGTTCGGCGTGGAACACCGCGCCCGCCGCGCGTACGGCGGTGAGGTCGGTCAGCTGAGTTGAGCCGGGCTCGAATCTCGTTGCGCCCCAACCCTCCACGGTCCAGTTGCCGTCGCGCGCCGGAACAGGCATCGCGACCCGCAGATCGCGCGGGTGCCGCCCGGGGCGGGTGTCGAGGTCGACCGCGAGTCGGGCCAGGATCGGGTTGAGCGCGGCCTGCACCGCCGGGGTGCGGTCGGGGGAGAGCACCAGGTCGCCGGCCCGGACGCTGTGAGCCTGCCCGCCGGGCAGCGGCTCGAGGTCGCCGGGGACGGCGAAGAGGTCGAGGATGTGGGGGCTGGGGAGCACGGGTGCAGGGTACGGGGTGGGGTTGGGCGTGGGCTTTGCCAAGAATTTACCCGACCGCCAGAATCTCTCGTAATTCCGAATTTCCTTGACACTCAGGCAGATTGGGGACGAGCGTCGCCCGTTGGTGTGTGCAGTGCGTGGGCGTTTTCCACATTCGAGGTGAGCGAGAGAGCAGGCGATGCGCCTGATCGCCTAGCGTCGCGTGCGCACAATGGGTGTTGCGTGGCGGGTGTGGCCGGGCGCCCTGGGAACCCATCGGAGTCGGCCCAAGGGGGGCCGGTGTGGAACGGAGTGATCCATGCCCAAGAGGTTGTCCTCGAATATTTCTGTAGCGGCTGTGGCGGGCCTTGTGTCGGCCAGTCTTCTCGTCGCATGCGGAGGATCTGACGAGCCCAAGCTGACCTTTCAAGGCTTGGAGGTGAAGGACCAGGCGAAGTCGCTGACCGCCTTCGAGAAGAACTGGCGCGCACATTTTGCGACCAGTGACGCGAAGGTGAGGATTGCAGACGATGCGAAGTGCTTCT
>JASLFY010000344.1 GCA_030150425.1 Yimella sp.
GGCCGCGCAGCCGCGGCTGATGCTGCTCGACGAGCCGCTGTCGGCCCTGGACCGCGACCTGCGCGAGCGGCTGGCGATCGACCTGCGGGAGATCCTGCGTACGACCGGAACGACGGCCCTGCTCGTCACCCACGACCGCGACGAGACGGCGGTGATCGCCGACCGTACGGTCGAGATGGCCGACGGCGTCGTGCGCTGAGGCGCGTCCTACGCTGACCAACGTGAGCAGTTACTACCGTCGCACCGGGGACGACACCTTCGAACCGACCGTCCACGCGCAGGGCGCGTGGCAGGAGACCGAGCAGCACATGGCGCCGATCAGCGCCCTGATGACCCACCTGCTCGACACCCACGAGCCGCGTCCGGACATGCAGATCGGGCGAATCACCTTCGAGATCCTCGGGATGATCCCGCTGGCCGAATCGACGATCACCGTCGAGACGATCCGCCCCGGTCGGACCATCGAGCTGCTGGAGGCCACCCTCACCATCGGCGGTCGCGGCATCATCCGGGCGCGCGCCTGGCGGTTGGCGATGAACGACACGAGCGCATACGCCGGCAACGAGCTGCGCGTCGTCGACGGGCCGGACTCCGCGGAGCCGGTGGACCCGACACAGGAGTGGCCCGGCGGCTACATCGCCTCGTTGGAGATGCGCGCGCTGCCCGGCGGCCGCGACGGGCGACGTACGGTCTGGATGCGGACCGCTACCGACCTCATCGAGGGCGAGCGGGCGACCCCGTTGGCCTCGCTGATGACGCGGATCGACACCGCGAACGGCATCGCCACCCGGGTCCGTCCGACCGAGCTGATGTTCCCGAACGTCGAGTTGTCGATCCACCTGCTGCGCCGCCCCGACCCGGAGTGGGTCGGCCTGGACACCCGCGTCAGCTTCGGATCGACCGGACTGGGGCTGACCTCCAGCACCGTCCACGACGGGAACGGGCCGCTGGGCCGGGTGGAGCAGTGCCTCACGGTGCGCGAGTTCCCGCCGCCGCGCTCGTAGGACGGCGCCCCCTACACCCGTAGTAAACCGATCCGGCTGCAATAGCGACCACATGGCAGGGTGGGAATCATGCTTCCGGACCTCGTGAAGACCGTGACGGACCGCCACCTCGAGCAGTTGCAGGAGCGGCTGCCGGGTTACGTCGAGGGCCTCCACCTGCACGGCTCGCTCTGTTGGGGTGAGTTCTTCCCCGGCAGTGACATCGACTTCGTCGCGACCACGACCCGGCGTCCGAACGAGACGGATTTGGCTGTGCTGCAACGGATTCACCGCGAACTCGACACGCAGGGCCGTGACTACGACGGCTTCTACCTGCCGAGCGAGCAGCTGGCGCAGGACCCGTCGCTGCTGGCGCTGGTCCCCGGGACGCAGCACGGCGCGTTCGCCGTCGACCACCACCCCGACGCCACCCAGGTGACCTGGCACGAACTGGCGCAGCGGGGCATCACTGTCTTCGGGCCGCCCGCTGCCGAGCTGGACGTCTTCACCGACCAGCATGTGCTGGAGATCAACACCCGCACGAACCTCGAGGCGTACTGGGCGCCGAGGGCCGACCACCTGCGCGCGGCCGATCCGTCGGAGGTGACCGACGACGTCACCGCATCGTGTGTCCTCGGCATCCTGCGACTGCACCACGTCCTGCAGGAACACGCGATCACCGCGAAGTCCGCCGCCGGCCGGTGGGCGATGGACCGGATGCCCGCGCACCGGGCGGTGATCGAGCAGGCGCTCGCGTGGCGCGAGCGGCAGGTCGCCGGTGGTGAGGCGGCCGGTCGACAGGCGACGACCCTCGCGCTGATGGACGAGGTGCTGGACACGTACGACGTCCGGGGCGCGGATCACTAGGCTGCAGTCGGCCGAGGGGAGTGGGATGAACGCGATCAACCGGGTGGGGAACCGCTACGAACTGCGGTCCCGCATCGCCGGTGGCGGCATGGGCGAGGTCTGGAACGCCCACGACGAGGTGCTCGACCGACCGGTCGCGGTGAAACTGCTGCACGCCGGGCTGTCCGACGACCCCGGGTTCCTGGAGCGCTTCCGCGGCGAGGCGCGCAACGCGGCGAAGCTGGCCCACGGCAACATCGCGCAGGTCCACGACTACGGCGAGGACGACGGCGCCGCCTACCTGGTGATGGAACTGGTCGAGGGCGAGCCGCTGTCGGCGATCATCCGGCGGCGCGCCCCGCTGACCGCGGCGGAATCGGTCGACCTGCTGGAGCAGGCCGCCGCCGCGCTCGAGGCCGCCCACCGCAAGGGCATCATCCACCGCGACGTGAAGCCGGCGAACATCGTCGTCACGCCGGACGGTGTCGCCAAGTTGACCGACTTCGGCATCGCGCGGGCGCTCGGCTCGGCCGGCATGACCCGCGCCGGCGAGGTCCTCGGCACCCCGCAGTACCTCCCGCCGGAGGCCGCGCTCGGCAAGGAGGTCGGCCCGCCCGCCGACGTCTACTCGCTCTCGGTGGTCGCGTTCGAGATGCTCAGCGGCTCCTGGCCGTTCCACGCCGACACCGCGGTCGGCCTGGCGATGGCCCACATCCAGCAACCCCCGCCGCCGTTGCCCGGCGGCGTTCCGGCCGCGGTGGCCGAGGTGGTGCACCGCGGCCTGGCCAAGGACCCCGCCGACCGTTTCGCCGGGGCGGCCGAGTTCGCTGCGGCGCTGCGTACGGCGTTGGCGCAGACGCCGGTCGACGCGGCGCAGCGGGACATCACCGCGGTGCCGACGACGGTCGTACCGACGGTCTCCGTGGATGAGGCCGCGGCTGCTGCCGAGCCGGGCTCCCTCGCCGACGCCTGGGCGGAAGCGGCGCCGCAGCCCACCTCACCG
>JASLFY010000389.1 GCA_030150425.1 Yimella sp.
CAGCCCGGCCCGCAGGGCCGCGCCGAGGGCCTCGCGACCACCGTCGCCGACGGCGCCGCCGAAGCGCAGCAGGAAGGTGCCGTAGAGCGGACCCGAGGCGCCGCCGACGGTGGAGACCAGCGTCATCCCCGCCTTCTTCAGGTAGCTCGCGGCGTCGTCGAAGTCGGCCGGGTCGAGCGCGGCGACGGCCTGCATGCCGCGGTCCATGTTGCTGCCGTGGTCGGCGTCGCCGATCTGGCGGTCCAGGTCGGTCAGCCGGGCGGCGTTCTCGTGGACGGTGTCGGCGAAGGCGCGCAACCAGGCGGCCGAGGTCTGCCGGCTCGCCGTCATCAGCAACCCCACCGCAGGCCGGGGGTGTTCACCGGGGCGTCCCACAGCCCGAGCATCTCATCGTCGGCCTTCAGCAGGGTCACCGAGCAGCCGGCCATCTCCAGCGAGGTGATGTAGTTGCCCACCAGGTTGCGGGCGACGGTGACGCCCTTGGCCTCCAGGATGCGACTCACCTCGGCGTACATCAGATAGAGCTCGAGCAGGGGAGTGCCACCCATTCCGTTCATCATCACGATCGCGGGTCCGCCGGTGAAGTCCAGGTCGGCCAGGATCGGTTCGACGAGCATCGCGGCGACGTCCTTGGCGGGCGCCAGCGGCTTGCGTTCGCGGCCGGGCTCGCCGTGGATGCCGATGCCGACCTCCATCTCGTCGTCGCCGAGGGTGAACGTCGGCTCGCCGGCCGCCGGAACGGTGCAGGAGGTGAGGGCAATGCCCATCGAGCGGCCCTGCCCGTTGACCCGCTTGGCCAGTTCGAGCACCGCGTCCAGGTCGCGGCCCTCCTCGGCCGCGGCGCCGACGATCTTCTCCAGCAGCACCGTCACGCCGACTCCGCGTCGACCGGCGGTGTAGAGGGAGTCCTGCACCGCGACGTCGTCGTCGGTGACGATCGACTCCACGCGTACGCCGGAGTCGGCGGCGGCCATCTCCGCCGCCATCTCGAAGTTCATCACGTCGCCGGTGTAGTTCTTGACGATGTGCAGCACCCCGGCGCCGCCGTCGACCGCGGTGGTGGCGGCCATCATCTGGTCGGGCACCGGGGAGGTGAAGACCTCACCGCAACAGGCGGCGTCGAGCATGCCGAGGCCGACGAAACCGCCGTGCATCGGTTCGTGGCCGGACCCGCCGCCGGAGATCAGTCCGACCTTCCCGGAGCGGGGCGCGTCCTTGCGGTAGATGATCTTGTTCTCGTGGTCGACCCGGACCCGGTCGGCGTGAGCTGCGGCGACACCCTGGAGCGCGTCACCGACGACGTCGGCGGCCTCGTTGATGAGCTTCTTCATGTCCTCATCCTGCCCGCGGGAAGCGAATATGTCAGGACATTGGGATGAAAGGTCGGCCGAACGATCCTTCGTGCCAGACCTCGCTCACCGGACGCCGCGCGCGGCGCTTGGTGGAACCGCTCGGAGCGCTCTCCGCGGGGGTGCCGAGCGCGACCACGCCGACGACGCCACGGTTCTCCGGAACCGCGAACTGTTCTCGTACGGCCGACACACGATCGGCGGGGACGCCGAAGAACAGTCCGCCCAGTCCGGCGTCGACACCGACGAGCAGCATCAGCAGCGCCGCCATCCCGGTGTCGATGTCCCAGTAGGGAACCGGCCAGCGGTCCTCGCTCCGGTCGGTCCACCCCTTGTCGTCGTTGGCGTAGCGATCCAGGTAGGTGTCCTTGTCGGACAGACACAGAATCAGCACCGGCGCGGTCATCAGTCCGCGCAGCCAGGAGTCCGGGTCGCCCTCGGTGGTCGTCTCCCAGAACCGGTCCCGGTCGGACTGCTCCCGCAGCAGCAGGAAGTCCCAGCCCTGGCTGAACCCGGCCGAGGGCGCGCGCAGGGCCAACTGGGCGACCCGCGCGAGCACCTCCTCGGGGACGGGGTCGGCCGTGTAACGACGCACCATCCGGCGGCGCCGGATCGCCTCGAGCAGCTCCATCCGCCGGCCTCAGCCGCGCAGCTCGGGGAAGTCGGCTTCCCAGAACTCCAGCTCGCCGATGCGACGCGAGGTGTCCGAACCGTCGCCGTGCAGTTCGTTCTCGCGACCGCGCAGCTCCACCCGGCGGATCTTGCCCGAGATGGTCTTCGGCAGGTCGAAGAACTCCAGTCGGCGGATGCGCTTGTACGGCGCGAGGTGTTCGCGGGTGAACGCGAAGATGTCCTTCGCCAGTTCGGGCGACGGCTCCTTCCCGCCGACCAGGACCACGTACGCCTTCGGGACCGACAGGCGCGTCGGGTCGGGCGAGGGCACGACCGCGGCCTCGGCCACGGCGGGGTGCTCGATGAGCACCGACTCCAGCTCGAAGGGGGAGATGCGGTAGTCGGAGGCTTTGAACACGTCGTCGGCGCGACCGACGTACGTGATGTAGCCGTCCGCGTCGCGGGAGGCGACGTCACCGGTGTGGTAGACGCCGTCGCGCATCGCCTCTGCGGTCTTCGCGTCGTCGCCGTGGTAGCCGACCATCAGGCCGATCGGCCGACCGAGCGGGCCGGACAGGCGCAGCGACAGCTCGCCCTCCTCGCCGGGTTCGGTGCGCTCCGCGCCGGTGACCGGGTCGACGAGGACCACGTCGTAGCCGGGCAGCGGGCGGCCCATCGAGCCGGGCTTGAGCGGCTGGCCGGGGGTGTTGCCGACCTGCGCGGTCGTCTCCGTCTGACCGAAACCGTCGCGGATGTGGATGCCGAGCGCGCGGTCGACCTGCTCGATGACCTCGGGGTTCAGCGGCTCTCCGGCGCCGACCATCTCGCGCAGCGACAGACGGTCGCGGGCGCCGGCGAGGTCGGCCTGGATGAGCATCCGGTAGACGGTCGGCGGCGCACAGAACGTGGTCACCTTCTCCTCGACCGTCCACTCGATCAGCTGCGCCGCGTCGAACCGCGGCTGGTCGACGACCAGCACCGTCGCCGCGGCGTTCCACGGCGCGAAGATGTTGCTCCAGGCGTGCTTGGCCCATCCCGGCGAGCTGATGTTGAGGTGTACGTCGCCGGGCTGCAACCCGATCCAGTACATCGTGGACAGGTGGCCCACCGGATAGGAGACGTGGGTGTGCATCACCAGCTTCGGCCGGGAGGTCGTGCCGGAGGTGAAGTAGAGCAGCATCGGGTCGCCGGGACGGGTGGTCACCGACGGCAGCGGTGCCGTCGACCCGCGGGAGTCGTCGTACGGGATCCACCCGTCGGCCCGGCCGCCGACGCTGATCCGGGTGAAGTCGCCCTCCACCGCCTCGAACGACCCGGTCACCGACTGCGCCGCGATCACGTGGTCGACCCGGCCGCGCTCGATCCGGTCGCGCAGGTCCTGGGAGGTGAGCAGCATCGTCGCGGGGATGGTG
>JASLFY010000035.1 GCA_030150425.1 Yimella sp.
ACGACATATCCGTGGAGCATAGGGGATTCGAACCCCTGACCTCTTCCATGCCATGGAAGCGCGCTACCAACTGCGCCAATGCCCCGAATCGGGTGTCCCCGCTTGCGGCGACCGGCTTACTCTAGCCCGGCGCCGCTTCCAACTCCAAATCGGTCCGAGGCCCCACCGGCGACGCGGGATGCGGCACCGTATCCACATGAACACTCCACCTCCCCAATCCGCCGGAGTCGTCGAATCCGACGCACCCGCAACGGATTCGGCCCTCGGCCACGGACTCAAGCAGCGGCACGTCACGATGATCTCCATCGCGGGCGTCATCGGTGCCGGACTGTTCGTCGGTTCTGCCAACGCCATCGCGAAGGCGGGCCCGGCGGTGCTGGTCTCGTACGCTCTCGCCGGCACCCTCGTGGTCCTGGTGATGCGGATGCTCGGCGAGATGGCCACCGCACACCCGGACACCGGTTCGTTCTCCACGTACGCCGACCGCTCGCTCGGTCACTGGGCGGGTTTCTCGATCGGCTGGCTGTACTGGTGGTTCTGGGTCGTGGTGATCCCGATCGAGGCCACGGCCGGCGCCGCGATCCTGGCGAATTGGACGGGGTGGCCGCAGTGGCTGTTCGCCCTGCTGATCACGGGCCTGCTGATGGGCACCAACCTGCTCTCGGTCGGCAACTACGGCGAGTTCGAGTTCTGGTTCGCGCTGGTGAAGGTGATCGCGATCGTGGCGTTCATCGGTGTCGGTCTGCTGGCGATCTTCGGCGTGCTGCCCGGGTCGCACACCTCGGGTGTGCACCACCTGACCGGTGACGGCGGGTTCATGCCCAAGGGCATCACCGGCGTGATCGCGGCGATGTTGACCACCATGTTCACCTTCATGGGCACCGAGATCGTGACCATCGCGGCGGCCGAGTCGCCCGACCCGGAACACGGCATCCGCAAGGCCGTGAACTCGGTCATCTGGCGTATCTCGCTTTTCTACCTCGGCTCGATCTTCATCGTCGTCGCCCTGGTGAGCTGGAAGAACCCCGGTCTCGCCGACAAGGGCTCCTACCAGTTCGTGCTCGACCAGATCGGTCTCGGCAAGCTGACCACGCTGCTCGACCTCGTCATCCTGACCGCGGTCGCCAGCTGCCTGAACTCCGCGCTCTACACCGCCTCCCGGATGGCGTTCTCGCTGTCCAAGCGCGGTGACGCGCCGAAGTCCTGGTCCCACGTCACGTCGCGTGGTGTTCCGGCCCCGGCGATCATCGTCAGCAGCATCATCGGGTTCCTCGGCGTGATCGGGAACTACGTGCTGCCGGACAAGATCTTCGGCTACCTGCTGGCCACCTCCGGCGCCATCGCCCTGTTCGTCTACATCGTCATTGCGCTGTCCCAGCTGCGGATGCGCACCCGTGACGACATCGACATGAGCAACGCGTCGGTGCGGATGTGGCTGTTCCCGTACCTCACGATCGCCACGATCGTGTTCATCGTCGCCGTGCTGGTGCTGATGGCCGTGATGCCGGGTCAGCGCCTCGAGCTGGTGCTGTCGGTGATCCTCGCAGCGATCATCGTCGCCGCCGGGTTCGTGGTGCAGAACCGGCACAAGAACACCGGGGCCGCGTCGACGCGGTAACCACCCACCTCGAGATAACTGATCGGGTCCCACGGAACGCGAATTTTCGCGTTCCGTGGGACCCGGTCAGTTATCTCGGTGTCAGGTGTCTCGGTCGGGCGGAGGTCAGATGGTCCGCCGTACGCCGTTCGCGCTTCTTGCGGACGTACAACTGCCGGCGTACGCGGGCCACGACGGTTCCGTCGGCCAGCGTCAGCTCGGTCTCGAACCAGGGCAGGACCTTCTCCCCCGACTCCGCCTGCGCGCGGATCTGCTCCGCCTGCTCCTTGGTCACCTCGAAGCGGCCGAACACGCTGGAAACGCCCGGGCTGACGTAGTCGATCTCGGCGGCCTTGTCCCACACGTGGTAGTCGGTGCCGAGCTGGTGCATCAGCAGCAGCGCGTGGAAGGCGTCTGACATCGCGCCGATCGCGCCGCCGAACGCGGTGCCCTGCTGGTTGCGGTTGAACCGGCTCAGCTTCAGCTCGACCCGGCAGACGGTCCAGTCCTCGTTGAACTCGCGGACCTTCAGGCCCATGCCGAGGAACGGCGGGTAGAAGTTCATCAGGCGCTGCAGACGGCTGGGCGCCATCCGCCGCCGCTCTCCGTGGATCGAGGTCTTCCTGCTCACGATGAGGCGTTCCATTTCTCGATGCGCCACCCGTGCTGGCCCTCGAGGAGCTCCACCCAGTGGCAGTTGTGCAGTCCGGCCAGGCCGAGCCACGCGGCGTGCAGGTCGATGCCGACCAGGTCGGCGGCCAACGCCCGCGCGGCGACGCCGTGGCTGACGACGAGGGCGGACTCCCCCGGCGCCAGGGTGTCGATCAGGTCGCGGGCCGCTGCGCGGGTGCGCTGCGCGACTTCGCCCACGGTCTCGCCCGTCTCACCGCGGCGTACGTCGTCACCCACCGCGATCGCGTCGAGCTCGTGGCCGTGGTGGGCGCGTACGTCGTCCATGGTGCGGCCCTGCCACAGACCGACGTTGATCTCGCGCAGCCGCGCGTCGGTGTGAACGGGTCGATCGCCGGCGACCGCGCGGGCTGTCGCGTGGGCGCGTCGCAGGTCGCTGCTCCAGATCGCCGCGAACTGCTTGTCCCGCAACGCGATTGCGGCATCTGTGGCCTGCTGTTCGCCGACCTCGGAGAGTTCGGTGTCGAGCTGCCCCTGCCACACGCCGCCCGCGTTGTGGGCGGTCTGGCCGTGGCGCAGGACCACCAGCCGGCGCGGCTTCGACCCGCGCATCAACCGTTCGGACGGGCCGGGGACCGGCTCACTCATCGGCGTCGTCGCGCGCCGGCAGCTCCAGATCGATCGTCGGGCAGTCCCGCCAGAGACGCTCGAGCTGGTAGAACTCGCGCTCGTCGTCGTGCTGCACGTGGACCACGATGTCGCCGAAGTCGACCAGCACCCAACGGCCCTCGCCGCGGCCCTCCCGGCGTACGGGCTTGACGCCCTTCTCCAGCAGCGCGTCCTCGATCTCGCGGACCATCGAGTCGACCGTACGTTCGTTGTCGGCCGACGCGATCACGAACACGTCGGTCAGCGCGAGGTGCTCGCTGACGTCGAGCGCGATGATCGAGGTGGCCTTCAGGCCGTCGGCGGCGCGGCCGGCGGCACGCGCCAGCTCGATCGCCTCGGGGGTGGCACTCACGACTTCTCCTCCTGCAGCTCTCCGCCGTCGGGCTGGTAGAGCCGATATTTTCCGATGTACTGCACGACGCCGTCGGGCACGAGGTACCAGACCGGTTCCCCGGAACGCACCCGGTCACGGCAGTCGGTCGAACTGATCGCCATCGCGGGCACCTCCTTCAGCTCCACCTTGTGCTTGGGCAGACCCTTGTCGGACAGCACATGGCCCGGGCGGGTCACCCCGATGAAATGGGCGAGGTCCCAGAGCTCGTCGACGCCCTTCCAGGAAAGGATCTGGCTGAGCGCGTCGGCGCCGGTGATGAAGAACAGCTCCGCGTCGGGCCGCTGCTTGCGCAGGTCCAACAGGGTGTCGCGGGTGTACGTCGGCCCGGGCCGGTCGATGTCGACCCGACTCACCGTGAACCGCGGGTTCGACGCGGTCGCGATGACCGTCATCAGGTAGCGGTGTTCGGCCGGGGCGACGTCGCGCCCCTCCTTCTGCCACGGCTGACCGGTGGGCACGAAGACGACCTCGTCGAGGTCGAGCAACGACTGCACCTCGCTGGCGGCCACCAGGTGGCCGTGGTGGATGGGGTCGAAGGTTCCGCCCATGACCCCCAGGCGCACGGTCAGTGCGTCGGTCCGCTGCGGTGGGAGTCGGCCGAACCGTGGCCGTCCTGTTCGGACACCTTCGGCGAGGTGTTGCGGAAGGACCACAACACACCGAGCATCACCAGGAACACGATGAACGCGATCACGCCGTAGGCGAGGTGGGCCATCGGCAGTTCGTTCTCGTGCAGCGCCGGCACGTCGGGCTCGGCGATCAGGGTCAGGACACGCGACGTCATGGGCGGCAGCCTACCGGGTGCCCGGGATCGTCCGTCAGCCTGCTCGATTAGAGTTGCCGGCATCATGAAGCCCGTGCTCTCCGTCGTCGTGCCGATGTTCAACGAGGAGGAAGTCCTCCCCCTGTTCGTCGATCGGATCGGACCGGTTCTCGCCGGCCTGAAGGTCCCGTACGAACTCATCGCGGTCGACGACGGATCGACCGACCAGACGCCGGTGTTGCTGCAGAAGTACCTGCGCCGCTGGCCCGAGTTGCGGGTGATCCGACTGCGGGTGAACGCCGGTCACCAGTCGGCCATCTCGGCCGGCCTGGCAGGTGCCCGCGGTGACTGGGTCGCCACCATCGACGCCGACCTGCAGGACCCGCCGGAGGTCATCGCCGACATGTGGGCCGCGACCCAGGGCGACGACGTCGACGTGGTCTACGGCGTACGGTCCGACCGGTCCACCGACTCGTGGTTCAAGCGCACCTCCGCGGACGGTTTCTACCGGCTGATGCGGCGCTGGTCCGACGTCGACGCCCCGGCAGGTGCCGGCGACTTCCGCCTGATGTCGCGGGCGACCGTCGATGCGGTGAACGCCCTGCCGGAGGCGAACCGGGTGCTGCGCCTGGCGGTGCCCACCCTCGGCTTCCCGTCGACCGAAGTCGACTACAAGCGCGACGAGCGCGCGGCCGGGTCATCGAAGTACCCGTTGTCGAAGATGCTCAAGCTGACCTTCGATGCCCTCACCGGTTTCTCCCACGCACCGCTGCGCCTGGCAACCTGGTTCAGCCTGTGCGGCTTCGTGCTCGCTGCCGTGATGTTCGTCTGGGCGATCGTGATGAAAGCGGCCGGCCAGGCGCTGCCCGGCTGGACCTCGACCGTCGTGATCGTGTCGGGCTTCGCCGCCGTGCAGCTGTTGTGCATCGGGCTGATCGGCGAGTACGTCGGGCGGATCTACCTCACCCAGCACGCCCGGCCGGCGTACTACGTGGCGTACGACTCCGCTTCGTCGGCTGAGTCCGCCGAGGAGACTCCTTCGCGGTGAGGTGACTCCTCATGGG
>JASLFY010000056.1 GCA_030150425.1 Yimella sp.
TGCGCCGGATGGACGCCGAGGGCCACGCCCTGCAGCGTCAGGGCGAGTTGGGTCTGTGGCCGTCGTTGCTCGGTCAGGAGGCCGCACAGGTCGGCGCCGGTCGCGCGCTGCGCCCGCAGGACTACGCCTTCCCGGGCTACCGCGAACACGGTGTCGCGTGGTGTCGCGGGGTCGACCCGGTGAACCTGCTCGGCATGTTCCGCGGAGTCAATCACGGTGGGTGGAACTCCAACGAGAACAACTTCCACCTCTACACGATCGTCATCGGCAACCAGATGCTCCACGCCACCGGCTACGCGATGGGCATGCAGCGCGACGGTGTCGTCGGCACCGGCGATCCCGAGCGCGACGCGGCGGTGATGGCCTTCACCGGCGACGGCGGCACCGCGCAGGGTGACTACAACGAGGCGATGGTCTTCGCGTCGGTGTCGAACGCGCCCGTGGTGTTCTTCGTACAGAACAACCAGTGGGCGATCTCCGAACCGAACTACAAGCAGTTCCGGATCCCGCCGTACCGCCGCGCGCGCGGCTTCGGCTTCCCGGGCGTACGCGTCGACGGCAACGACGTCCTCGCGGTCTACGCGGTCGCGAAGGCCGCGATGGACGCCGCCCGCGCGGGCCAGGGCCCGACCCTGATCGAGGCGTTCACCTACCGGATGGGCGCCCACACCACCTCCGACGACCCGACGAAGTACCGCGTCGCGTCCGAGGTCGACATCTGGCGCGAGAAGGACCCGATCAAGCGCATGCGCGGGTTCATGGAGACCAACGGCCACGCCGACTCCGCGTTCTTCGCCGCGATCGAGGAGGAAGCCGACGAGTTGGCCGCGCGGATCCGTCGCGAGTGCCAGCAGATGCCCGACCCGGAACCGCTGACCATGTTCGACAACGTCTACGCCGACGAACACCCGGTCGTCGCCGCCGAGCGGGAGGCGTTCGCCGCCTACCAAGCCTCCTTCGTCGCGGGAGGGGAGAACTGACATGGCGACCCAGAAGCTCACCCTGGCCAAGGGCATCAATTCCGGTCTGCGCAAGGCGATGGAGAACGACCCGAAGGTCGTGCTGATGGGCGAGGACGTCGGCAAGCTCGGCGGCGTCTTCCGCATCACCGAGGGCCTGCAGAAGGACTTCGGCGAGGACCGCGTCATCGACACCCCGCTGGCCGAGTCCGGCATCGTCGGCACCGCCGTCGGCCTGGCGATGCGCGGCTACCGCCCGGTGGTGGAGATCCAGTTCGACGGGTTCATCTACCCCGCGTTCGACCAGATCATCAGCCAGGTCGCCAAGATGCACTACCGCTCGCTGGGCCACCTGAAGCTGCCGATGGTCATCCGCGTTCCGTTCGGGGGCGGCATCGGCGCCGTCGAACACCACTCGGAGTCCAACGAGGCCTACTTCGCCCACACCGCCGGTCTGCGCGTCGTCAGCTGCGCCGACCCGGCCGACGCCTACTGGATGATCCAGCAGGCGATCGCCAGCGACGACCCGGTGCTGTTCTACGAACCCAAGCGCCGCTACCACGAGCGCGCCGAGGTCGACCTCGACGAGTCCAAGGGCGCGCCGCTGGACCTGCACCAGGCGCGCGTCGCCCGCGAGGGCAGCGACCTGACGCTGATCACGTACGGCCCGATGGTCAAGACCTGCCTGCAGGCGGCGGAAGCCGCTGCGGCAGAAGGCCGTTCGCTCGAGGTCATCGACCTGCGCAGCCTGTCTCCGCTGGACCGCGGCACGATCTTCGACTCGGTGAAGAAGACCCGCCGCGCCGTCGTCGTCCACGAGGCGTCGACCTTCCTGGCGATGGGCGCCGAGCTGGCCGCCCTGATCCAGCAGGAGTGCTTCTACCACCTCGAGTCCCCGGTGCTGCGGGTCGGCGGTTACAACCTGCCCTACCCGCCGAGCCGCTTCGAGGAACACTTCCTGCCCGACCTCGACCGCATCCTCGACTCCGTCGACACCGCGCTCGCGTTCTGACCTAGGAGAGTCATGGCAGTCAAGAAGTTCAACCTGCCCGACCCCGGTGAGGGTCTGGTCGAGGCCGACATCGTCACCTGGAAGATCAAGGCCGGCGACGAGGTGAAGGTCAACGACGTCGTCGTCGAGATCGAGACCGCGAAGTCGTTGGTGGAGTTGCCGATCCCGTGGGCCGGCACCGTCGTCGAGCTGCTGGTCGACGAGGGCGCGACGGTCGACGTGGGCGCTCCGATCGTGGCGATCGAGGTGGCGGGGGAGGGTGACGAGCCGGCGGCGCCGACTGCCGCACCGGCCGCTGCCGAGGAGCCGGAGGAGCGGGTCGCGAACCTGGTCGGCTACGGCGCCGTTGCCGGTTCGACGCAGCGTCGCGCCCGGCGTACGGTTCCTCCCGCGCCGCCGGCCGCGGTCGCCGCTCCGGCAGCTCCGGCCCCGGCCGTCGCCGCCGCGCCGGCTGGTCCGGCCCCGGCGACCTCGGGCGTACGTCCGCTGGCGAAGCCGCCGGTGCGCAAGTTCGCCAAGGACAACGGCGTCGACCTGGCCGCGATCACCCCGGCGCGTGCCGACGGGGTCATCACCCGCGCCGAGGTGGAGGCCCACCTCGCCGGTGGCGGCGGTGCGTCGGCCGACTCGGTCGCGTCGGCACCGGTCGCGGTCCGCGCTCCGGGCGAGCGCGAGACCCGTACGCCGATCAAGGGCGTGCGCAAGATGACCGCGCAGGCGATGGTCGGGTCCGCGTTCAGCGCGCCCCACGTCACCGAGTTCATCACCGTCGACATGACCCGCACCATGGAGCTCGTCGACCGGTTGAAGGCCGACCGGGAGTTCAAGGGCGTGCGGGTCACCCCGCTGCTGGTGCTGGCCAAGGCGCTGCTGGTCGCGGTGAAGCGCAACCCGGAGATCAACGCCAGCTGGGACGAAGCGGCGCAGGAGATCGTGGTCAAGCACTACGTCAACCTGGGCATCGCCGCTTCCACCCCGCGCGGGCTGATCGTGCCGAACATCAAGGACGCCGACGCGATGAACCTGCGCGAGCTGGCCGACGCGATGGGCTCCCTGGTCGAGACCGCCCGTGAGGGCAAGACCCCGCCGGCCGACATGTCCGGTGGCTCGATCACGATCACCAACGTGGGCGTCTTCGGCGTCGACAACGGCACCCCGATCCTCAACCCGGGCGAGGCCGCGATCCTCTGCTTCGGCGCGGTGCGCAAGATGCCGTGGGTGGTCGAGGGGCCGGACGGCGACCAGATCGTTGCGCGTCAGGTCACCCAGTTGTCGCTCTCCTTCGACCACCGGTTGGTCGACGGCGACCTGGGCTCGCGGTTCCTGGCCGACGTGGCCGCGCTGCTGGAGGACCCGGCCCGCGCTCTGGTCTGGGGCTGAGTCCACCCCGCGCCTTCACCCGCACCACCTCGGGAGGAGGGTTCTTCGACAGGAGCAGCTTCGCAAGGCTGCTCAGGTCGAGGAACCCTCCTCTCGTCGCGTCACCCACTCGTCCTCCAGCAGGGCGTACGTCAGCATCGTCGCCCAGGCGCCCTTGAACCAGATGCTGTCGACCAGCCGGGCCTCGCGGCGGAAGCCGAGCCGCTCCACGACGCGTACGGTTCGTTGCGTTCGCTGATCCGGGCGGTGATCCGGTGCAGACCCATCGGGCCGAAACCGAGATCCAGCAGCGCTCGTACGGCCTCCGTCGCGTAGCCGCGGCCGGCCACGTCGGGGTGGAACACGTAGCCGACCTCGCCGCTTCGGTCGGTCTCGCTGTGCCAGAAGAAGACCACGTCGCCGACCAACCGGCCGGTGGTGGTCTCCTCCACCGCGAGGCAGACCGCATCGCCCGGCTGCTCGAACCGGCTGCGCGACCACGTCGTACGGATCTTCTCCTCGACGGCTGCCCGGTCGAGGACCCCGTACGGCACGAACTGCACGACCTCCGGGATCGACTTGTACGCCAGCATCGCGTCGGTGTCGTCGAGCGTGATCGCGCGTAGCGTGAGGCGCTCGGTGCGGATCGGCAGGTCGGGGGAGTGCATCGTCCGAGGTTAGGCCGGGGCGCGGAGGGTGTTGACTCTGACACGGTGTCAGAGCATCGGATGGGTGGCGTCATGTTGAGTATCGGAGACTTCGCACGCCTCGCCGGGGTGTCGGTCCGGATGTTGCGTCACTACGACCGACTCGGGCTGATTCCGCCCGCCCACGTCGACCCTGCCTCGGGCTATCGCTCCTACCGGCCCGAGCAACTCCCGCAGGTGCACGCCCTGATCGGTCTGAAGGATCTCGGCTTCACCCTGGAGCAGATCAGGCCGATGCTGGGTGGGGAGGTCGATCCCGACCGCTTCCGCTCGCTGCTCGACGAACGTCGGGCCGCGCTCCGGGAGCAGATCGAGGACGACACCCGCCGCCTCGGCGAGGTCGAACGGCGTCTCCGGCTGATGGAAGGAACAACCACCATGGAGTTCATCGAGAAGGCGCTGCCGGAGCTCGCGCTCAGCCAGCGCACGGCCGTCGTCGCGGACCAGAACGAGATCGGTCCGGCGATCGGGCCGATGTTCCAGGACCTCGTGACCGAGCAACTGCGGGCCGGCGGCCGACCCACCCACCCGGCGTACGCCTGGTACGAGGCGAGCGAGGACCGGCTGCGGTTCGGGGCCGGGTTCGCCGCGGACATCCCCGGCGCCGAGCGGGGCCGGTTGGCCGCGGTCGACCGGGCGATCACGACGACGTACGTCGGGGCGATGGCCGGGATCGGCGACGCGTGGGCCGAGCTCGGTTCGTACGTCGCCGCCGAGGGCCTCGAGCCGGTCGGCCCCTGCCGCGAGGTCTACCTGAACACCGAGGGGCCGCAGGAGGAATGGGTGACCGAGCTGCAGCAGCCCGTCCGGAGCTGACCCCCCTCAAGAATCCGCGTGAGTTTCTGCCCTTCGCCGGCCCCGGCGGAGGGCAGAAACTCACGCGGATTCCGGGGTGGGGGTGCCGCCGAACAGTGACCGCAGCCGGGCCGGGACCAGCCGGCCGCGGGTGATCAGTTCGTACTGCGCCAGGACGGTGCAGGACTGCGCACAGAGGATGCCGAGCAACACGATCACCTGCGCCATGGCTGCCTGGGTGGGCGATCCGCCGCCGAGCATCACGCCGAGGAAGGCCCCGGGCAGGGTCACGATCCCGCTGGTCTTCACCGAGTCGATGCCGGGAACGAGTGCGTCGGCGATCCGCGGGTGGAGCAGTTCGGCGGCCGCGACCCGGGGCGGCAGGCCGAGCGCGAGGTAGCCCTCGAAGACCTCGTGCTGCTCGGTGAGGGTGCGGAACGCCGTACGCCCGAAGAGGGTGTGGCCGCTCATGATGTTGTTCATCACTGTGCCGGCGATCGGTACGAGAGCGACACCGGCGAACGGGATCGTGCCGGACAACGTGGCGATCGCGACGACCGGGATGACGCCGGCGGCCATCGCGACGGCGGCGTACGGCGCGACGACCCGCTCGACCCCGATCCGTTTCGAACTGGTCAACACCGCCATTACGAACATCGCAGCGATCACCAGCAGGCTCGCCCACAGGCGGGCGACCGCCGCCGCGATGATCAGCGCGACGAGGGTGAGTTGGACGACCGCGCGTACGCCGGCGATCGCGATCGGTCGGTCGAGGCCGGTGCCGGCCCGCCACTCCAGCAGGACCGGCAGAGCGAGGAGCAGCAGGCAGCCGATCACCACCGACCAGCCCCAAGTCACCACCATGCAGCCACACTAGGGGTCACCCGACCCCTGCAAAGACGCTTCACACGGT
>JASLFY010000341.1 GCA_030150425.1 Yimella sp.
CCTCACCCGGAGCGCTCAGCCGGGCTCTGCGCTGGTTCAGGAGCCGTCAGGAAACCCGACGAGACGGCTAGTGCGCGCAGGAAGACGCCAACGACCGCAGCTCGTCGATCGCCGAGGCCGCATCGTCCGCGCCGTACACCGCGGAACCGGCCACAAACACGTCCGCACCGGCCTCCGCGCACTGCTCGATCGTCTTCACCGAGACTCCCCCGTCGACCTGCACCCAGATCTCGCCGCCGTGCCGGCGTACAGCCTCACGCACCTGCCGCACCTTGGGCATCTGGTCGGCCATGAACGACTGACCACCGAACCCCGGCTCGACGGTCATCACCAGCACCATGTCGAGTTCGGGCAGCAGCTCCTCGTACGGCGCGAAGTCGGTGCCCGGCTTGATCGCCATCGACGCCCGGGCGCCGGCCGACCGCAGCGCGCGGGCCAGCTTCACCGGGTCCTTCGCGGCCTCGATGTGGAAGGTCACGCTCTGCGCCCCGGCCTCCGCGTACGCCGGCGCCCAGCGGTCCGGGTCCTCGATCATCAGGTGGCAGTCCAGCGGCATCGGCGCGACCTTCAGCAACGCCTCGACGACCGGCAGGCCGAGCGTCAGGTTCGGCACGAAGTGGGCGTCCATCACGTCGACGTGCGCCCAGTCGGCGTTGCTGATCCGGTCCAGCTCGGTGGCCAGGTTGGCGAAGTCGGCCGACAGGATGCTCGGCGCAATCTGCATGTGGGACACAGTGATCCGTTCGTCTCTCGAGGTCTGTTCGGGTCAGTTCGGCTTCTTGCGCAGCAGCGCGAAGAACATCGCGTCGGTGTGGTGCAGGTGCGGCCAGAGCTGCACGGACGCCCCCTCGCCGAGGTCGGTCAGCTGCTCCCCCGCCGCGTTGCGGAACAACGGTCGGGCGTCCTCCTGGACGACCTCCGGGTGCCGCTTCAGCGCGTCGGCCACCACTTGGCTGGTCTCGGCGACGTGCGGGCTGCAGGTCGCGTAACCGATCACTCCGCCGGGCTTGGTGGCGGCGATCGCGGAGTCCAGCAACTGGCCCTGCAGCACCGTCAACGCCGATACGTCGGCGGCCGTCTTGCGCCACCGGGCCTCGGGCCGCCGGCGCAGCGCGCCGAGCCCGGTGCACGGCGCATCGACCAGCACCCGGTCGTACGTGTCCGGTTCCTCGGCGCCGAGCTCCCGGCCGTCGCCGGTGCCGACCATCACCTCGATGCCCGCGTCCGTGGCCGCGGCGACCGTACGCCGCACCAACTCGGTGCGGTGCTCGCTGATCTCGTTCGCGAAGAGCACCGCGTCCTGCTGCGCGGCCAGGCAGGCCAACAGCGCGGCCTTGCCACCCGGGCCGGCGCAGAGGTCGAGCCACTCCTGCTGGTCGCCCTCGACGTGTGCCGCGGCGAGTGCCAGAGCGAGCAGCTGCGAACCCTCGTCCTGCACCGCTGCGCGGGTCTGCCGGATAGCGCCGATCGCGCCGGGGTCTCCACCGTCCAGCAGGGCGGCCAGCGGCGAGAGGGTCGACGCGGTCGCGCCGGCCTCCTCGAGTTCCGCGACGGTGCTGAGACCCGGCCGGGCGACGAGCGCGACGGGCGCGGCTGTGTTGTCGGCGACCAGCAACCGTTCCAGTTCGTCGTCGATCGAATCAGCCTGTGCAACACCGGAGTTCAGCAACGAACCGCGCAGCGCCCGGACGATCCACTCCGGGTGGGAGTGTTCGACCGACAGGGCCTCGGTACCGGTGCGACCGGCGGTCACCTCGCGTACCCACTCCTCGCGGGTGCGCTCACTGATCCGTCGCAGCACCGCATTGGTGAACCCCGCAGCACCGGCCCCATGAACCTCGCGAGCCAACGCGACGGTCTCGGAGGCAGCGGCGTGCGACGGCACCCGCATGCCGAGCAACTGGTGGGCGCCGAGCCGCAGGGTGTCGAGCACCGCCGGGTCGATCTGCGCGACCGGCCGACCGGCGGCCAGCTCGATGATCGGGTCGTAGAGCCCGCGCATCCGCAGGGTTCCGTACGTCAACTCACTCGCGAACGCGGCGTCGCGACCGCTCAGCCGCGCCGACTTCAACACCTTCGGCAGGGCGATGTTCGCGTACGCGTCCTGCTCCGCAACCGCGCGCAGCACGTCCCACGCGGCACGCCGCGCCGCGTCACCCGTACGCCGACGCTCCGACGGCGCCTGCGCCGACCGCGCCCGGTCCGACGTACGCCGGGCCTCGGGCCGCTGCCGACCGCGGGCGTTGCGGTAACCACCCCGATCGTGCTTCTCGTCGCTCATCCCAGGACCTCTCCGTCGGTGAAACGCGCACCGCGCGCCCAGTCGGCCGCCGCGACCGCCTTCTTGCCGTGCGCCTGCACCGTGCCCAGTTCGATCGCTCCGGCGGCGGTGCCGACGAGCACGTCCCGCTTGCCGGACCGCAACTCACCCGGCTGCAGGTCGCCCTCGACCGTCGCCGGCTTCGCCGACAGCACCTTGAGCCGCTGGCCGCGGAAGGTGGTCCAGGCGCCGGGTGCCGGGGTGCACGCGCGGATCCGCCGGTCGACGGCGAAGGCCGGTTCGTGCCAACGGATCTCGGCGTCCTCGACGGTGATCTTCGGGGCGTGCGAGGCCCCCTCGTCGGTCTGCGGGACCGCGGTCAGCGAGCCCTCCTGCAGCGCGTCGAGGGTGGCGACCAGCAGACCGGCACCCGCGGTGGCGAGGCGGTCGAGCACTTCACCGGAGGTGTCGTGCGGGCGCACCTGTTCGGTCATCGTGCCGAGCACCGGGCCGGTGTCCATGCCGGCGTCGAGCCGGAAGGTCGTCGCGCCGGTGATCTCGTCGCCGTGCAGCACGGCGTGCTGGACCGGCGCCGCACCGCGCCAGGCGGGCAGCAACGAGAAGTGCAGGTTGATCCACCCGTGGCGCGGGATGTCCAGCACCGGCTGCGGAACGAGGGCTCCGTACGCGACCACCGGGCAGGCGTCCGGTTCGAGCGCGCGCAGCCAGTCCTGGAACTCCGGGTCCCGCGGGTGCTTCGGGGTGGCGACCTCGAGACCGTGCGCCTCGGCCACCTCGCGGACCGGAGACGGACGCAGCGTGCGGCCGCGCCCGGCGGGGGCGTCGGGTCGGGTGACGACCGCGACCACCTCGTGGGAGGACGCGATCAGGGCTTCCAGGGAGGGGACGGCGACCTGTGGGGTGCCGGCGAAGACGACGCGCATCACAGGACCATCCCACGGGTCGGGTGCGGGCTTTCCTTGACCACCACGTCGTCGGTGAACCACTCGGCCGCACGGATCTGGGCCATCGCCATCCCCCGGGCGTCGACGTCGAGCCGGTCGAGGAAGAGAACCCCGTCGAGGTGATCGGTCTCGTGCTGGATCGCGCGTGCCAACCGGTGACTGCCCTGGACGGTGACCGGTTCGCCGTACATGTCGAAACCGCGCGCGACCACGGTCAGCGCCCGCGGCGTCGGCACGATGAGGTCCGGGATCGACAGGCAGCCCTCGTCGTCGGTCTCCTGCTCGTCCGAGAGCTCCAGCTCCGGGTTGATCAGGTGGCCGACCTCGCCGTCGACGTAGTAGGTGAACACCCGCAGGCTGACGCCGATCTGCGGCGCGGCGAGACCCGCGCCCGGCGCGTCGAGCATGGTGTCGGTCAGGTCCGAGACCAGGTCACGCACCTGCTTGTCGAAGTCGACGACCGGCTCCGCGACCTTGCGCAGCACCTCGTCGCCGAACAGGCGGATCGGCTTGATGCTCACTGCTCCACCAGGATTCCGCGCACGACGAGGTCCTCGCGAAGGTCGGCCGGCGAGGTGAAGTGGATCGCGTCCAGGCCCGCCTCGACCGCCGACTGCACGTTCGCCAGCGTGTCGTCGATGAACAGGAACTCGTCCAGTCCGCCGATGTGGTCGGTGGCCTCCGCGAGGATCTCCCACATCTCCGGGTCGGGCTTCGCGACGCCCTCCTCACCGGAGACGATGATCTCCTCGAACAGCTCGAGGAAGTCGAACCGCTCGACCGCGGTCGGGAAGAGTTCGGCCGACCAGTTCGTCACCGCGTAGAGGGGGATGTCGCGCGCTGCGATCTCCTGCAGCAGCG
>JASLFY010000136.1 GCA_030150425.1 Yimella sp.
GCCAGGTTGCGGTCAGTGGTGAACACCGGGCTGGTCGACTGGGCGACCTTCAGGTGGGCGCTGGTGAGCTTGGCGTAGGCCTCGCCGTACGTCAGGCGGCTGAGGCCGTCCGGAACCGTCACCTTGCCGCTGCTGACCAGCAGCTTGATGACCGTGGTCGGCTTCTGGGTGGTGTTGGCGCCCGGGGAGGTGCCGCTGACCTGCCCCGCTTGGTACTGCGTGTCGTCCTGCGGGTTCGGATCCTCCTGCACGTTCGCGAATCCGTTGTCGGCCAGGATCTGTTTGGCCTGGTCGACCGTCTTGCCGGTGACGTCGGGCACCACCTTGGTGCCCGGGCCGGCCGACACGTCGACCGTGACGGTGGAACCCTCCTTGGCCTCCGTGCCACCCCGGGGATCCTGGTCGATGACCGTCCCCTGGGGTTGGTCGCTGGTCTTGTTCACGAAGTGGGGCACGAACTTCGCGTCCCGCAGCGCCTGGTCGGCCGCAGCCTGGGTCTGACCCTGCACGCCCGGGACCTTCGCCAACTTGGGCGCGTTCGAGCCGTTCATCAGCAGGTAGCCGATGCCGAGGATGGCCAGCAGCGCGGCGATCGCGGCGACCACCCACAGCCCGGTGTTGTTCGAGCGCTGGTGGCGGTCCTGGATCTCGCGGGTGCTGTCGCGGCGTACGGGTTCGGAGGCGACGGCCTCCTTGCGCGCCGCCGCCGCAGCGCCGCCGGCAGCGGCCAGGCTGGCCGTGGCCGCTGCTGACAGCGGGGAGTGGGTGCGGGCAGCCTGCAGATCGGCACGGAACTCCGCGGCGGTCTGGTAGCGGTCGTCGCGCGGCTTCTCCAACGCGTGCAGCGCGACGGCGTCCATGTCGGTCGGCACGGACTGCTCGTAGATCGACGGCGGCGCCGGGGTGTCGCTGATGTGCTGGTAGACCAGCGAGACCGGTTCACCGACGAACGGCGTACGGCCGCAGAGCAGTTCGTAGAACACGCAGCCGGCGGAGTAGAGGTCCGTACGCGGGTCGACGGAGTCGCCCTTCGCCTGCTCCGGCGAGAGGTAACGCGCGGTGCCGACGACCGCCTGGGCGGAGGTCATCGTGGCGCCGACGTCGGCCAGAGCCCGGGCGATGCCGAAGTCCATCACCTTCACCTGACCGCCGCGGGTCAGCATGACGTTCGCCGGCTTGATGTCGCGGTGGACGATGCCGCGCTCGTGGGAGTACTCCAGCGCCGACAACACGCCCTGGGTGATCCGCGCGGCCTCGTCGGGGGACAGGTGGCCCTCGGCGTTCAGGACGTCGCGCAGCGTCTCGCCGTCGACGTACTCCATCACGATGTACGGCACCGGCAGCTCGGCGCCGCCGGTCTCGACGATCGTCTCCTCGCCGGAGTCGTAAACCGCCACGATCGCGTGGTGGTTCAGTCCGGCGGCCGACTTCGCCTCGCGCCGGAACCGGGTCAGGAAGGTGCTGTCGCGGGCCAGGTCGGCGCGCAGCATCTTGATCGCGACCGAGCGGCCGAGCCGGGTGTCGTGACCGAGGTGGACCTCGGCCATACCGCCGCGGCCGATCAGCTCGCCGACCTCGTAGCGGCCGCCGAGCAGACGGGGGACGTCGCTCATCGGGTCAGTTCCTGTCCGCTGCCGCCCGGACCGTGCACGGTCGCGGACTGGGGCGCCATTCCGGTCGGGGCCGGCTTCACGGTGCCGCCACCGGTGG
Organism: Yimella sp.; assembly: GCA_030150425.1. Lineage (GTDB taxonomy): Bacteria > Actinomycetota > Actinomycetes > Actinomycetales > Dermatophilaceae > Yimella. Next base: position 1,711 of record JASLFY010000136.1, read on the forward strand.
ACAGCACGATGATCAGCACCAGCAGGATCAGCGCGACGACGCCGCCGATGATCCACCACAACGACTTCGGTACGCCGGCCAGACCGCTCGCCTGCGGCTGCGGCCCGGAGTGCTGGGGGTGTGGTCCGGACACCGGGTGGTGGGGGCCCGAGTTCATCGCTCTGGGGCCGGAATTCATCGCGTTCGGACCGGAGTTGAACCGGTTCGGACCCGACGGCGCGGACCCGACGAGCTGCTGCGGACCGGACGGTCCCGTCGATCCGGGGGCGTTCGGGCCGGTGGGGCGCGGCTCGGCCTCACCCTCGAATCCCTCCGCGGCCGGGTGTCCTTGCGGCGGTGCCGCCGGACCCGTCGGGAACGGGTGGGCGTCGACCTCGTGGCGACCCGGCAGCGGCGAACCCGGCTGCGGGGAGTGCGGACCGGAGGTCGCGTTGGGGCCGCTCGGGCCGGCGGGAGCCGCACCTGGCTTCGGCGCCCGCGCCCGCGGGTCGAAGCCCATCGGACCGCAGTCGATGACCGCCTGGCGCAGCGCCCGGGCGAACTCGGCGGCGCTGTCGGGACGCAGGCCGGGGTCCTTCTCCAGGGTCGCGAGCACCACGGCGCGCACCGGCGGCGGCACCTCGTCGGGCATCTGCGGCGGCGGCTGGTTGACGTGGGCCAGCGCCAGCGTGACCGGGCTGTCGGCCTCGAACGGACGACGACCACAGAGCATTTCGTACGCGACGACGCCGAGGGCGTAGACGTCGGACAGGCCGGTGACCTCGTTGCCGAGCGCCGCCTCGGGCGCGAGGTACTGGGCGGTGCCCATCACCTCGCCGGTCTTGGTCATCGCCGCGGAACCGACCGCGCGGGCGATGCCGAAGTCGGTCAGCTTCACCAGGCCGTCGGCGGTGACCAGCATGTTCGCCGGTTTCACGTCGCGGTGGATCAGCCCGTTGCGGTGGGCGGCGTGCAACGCCTGCGCCGCCTGGGTGATCAACCCGGCGGTGTCGGCCGCCGAGATCGGGGCGTTCTCGGCGATGATCTTGCTCAACGGCATCCCGGGGACGAACTCCATCACCAGGTAGGCGGTGCCGTCGTCCTCGCCGTAGTCGTAGACCTGGGCGATGTTGCCGTGGGTCAGCGCGGCCGACAGGCGCGCCTCGTTGCGGAACCGCTCGGTGAACCCGATCTCGTCGGTGAGTCCGTCCTTGAGCAGCTTGAGCGCGACCGTGCGGCCGAGGATCTGGTCCCGGGACTTCCAGACCTCTCCCATGCCACCGGCAGCGATGCGCTCGGTGAGTTCGTAGCGCCCCCCCAAAGTGTCGCCGGTTCGGTTCATTGGCCAACCACCGCTTCCATCACTTGCTTGGCGATCGGTGCTGCCACCGATCCTCCGGATGCTTCCTGTCCGGCGGTGCCGCCGTTCTCGACGACCACCGCCACTGCGATCTTCGGATCGTTCGCCGGGGCGAACCCGGTGAACCACACGTCTGCGTTCACGCCCGGCGCGGTCTGCGCCGTGCCGGTCTTGCCGGCGACCTCGACGTTGTTGATCTGCGCCTTGCGGCCGGTGCCGGTCGCCACGACCGTCTTCATCATGCTGGTGAGCTGCGCGGCGACGTCCGGGCTGATCGCGTCGGAGTAGACCGACGGGTCGGTCGAGGAGATGACGTCGAGGTTCTTGTCCTTGACGTTCTGCACCAGGTACGGGCGCATCACCTTGCCCTGGTTCGCGATGCCGGCGCTGATCATCGCGACCTGCATCGGGGTGGCGCGTACGTCGAACTGACCGATCGCCGACTGCGCCAGTTGCGGCTTGCTCAGGCTGCTCGGGAACACCGACGGCGTCACGGTCATCGGGACGGTCAGCGCCTGGCCGAAGCCGAACTTCGCGGCCTGCGCGCGCACCTTGTCCTGCCCGAGGTCCATGCCCAGGCTGGCGAACGCGGTGTTGCAGCTGATCTCCAGCGCGTGGGTCATCGTCGTCTTGTCGTTCGGGCCGCAGGCCTGACCGGTGACGTTCGGCAGCGGCGTACGAACACCGGGCAGCTTCAGCGCCGCCGGTCCGTCGAGCTCGGAGTCGGGGGTGTAGCTGCCGCTGGACAGCGCGGCCGCGGCGGTGACCAGCTTGAAGGTCGAACCCGGCGGGTAGAGGTCACCGCTGATCGCCCGGTTCACCAACGGCTGGTCCTTGGCGGTGGTGAGCGACTTCCAGTTGTTCTGGACCGCGTTCAGGTTGTGTCCGGACAACAGGTTCGGGTCGTACGACGGGCTGGTCACCATCGCCAGGATCGCGCCGGTCTTCGGGTCGAGGGCGACCACCGCGCCGCGCTGGTTGCCCAGCGCGCGGGCCGCGGCCTGCTGCACCTTGGCCTGCAGGGTCAGCTCGACGCTGGCGCCCTGCGGCTGTTTGCCGGCGAGCACGTCGGGCAGCTGGCGGTAGAACAGCTTGTCGCTGCTGCCGGACAGCAGGTCGTTGTAGCCGCGCTCGACGCCGCTGGTGCCGTACGTGAACGAGTAGTAGCCGGTGGCGGCGGAGTAGAGCTTTCCCTGCGGGTACTTGCGCAGCCACTTCAGGTCGTCGTTCGTCGGGCTCGAGACGGCGACGGCGGTGCCGCCGACCAGGATCGAGCCGCGCTCCTTGGCGTACGTCGCCAGCAGGGTGCGCCGGTTGCCGGGCTTGTCGTTGAGCGCCTGCGCGGTGACGTACTGGATCATCGTCGAGGCGACCAGCAGCGCCACGAACATCATCGCCACGACGAGCGAGAGCCGGCGGATCGGAGTGTTCACTTGATACGCACCACCTGGGTGGTCGCCTCGTCGGCGACGTCCTCTATCGGGGCGACGGGGCGGCGCGCGTTGTCACTGATCCGCAGCAGCAACGCCACGATGATCCAGTTCGCCAACAACGACGAGCCACCGGCCGACAGGAACGGGGTGGTCAGACCGGTCAGCGGGATCACCCGGGTGACACCGCCGATGACCACGAAACACTGCAACGCCATCGAGAAGGCCAGACCCGCAGCGAGCAGCTTGCCGAAGCCGTCGCGGGCGGCCAGGGCGGTGCGTAGACCGCGCTCGACGAAGAGCGCGTAGAGCACGACGATCCCCATCAGCCCGATGAGTCCCAACTCCTCGCCGAAGCTGGCGATGATGAAGTCGGAGTTGGCGAAGTAGGTGAACTCGGGGTGGCCGCCGCCCAGCCCCTTGCCGGTGAGGCCGCCGCTGGCCATGCCCATCAGCCCCTTGGCCAGCTGGTCGCTCAGGCCCGGGGTGAACGGGTCGAGCCAGAGGTCGACGCGGACCCGGAAGTGGGCGAACAGCAGGTACGCGACGTAGCAGCCGATCAGGAACAGGCCGAGGCCGATCGCGATCCAGGAGCGCCGTTCGGTCGCGATGTAGAGCATCGCGACGAACACGCCGAAGAACAGCAGCGAGGTGCCCAGGTCGGACTCGAAGACCAGCACCGCCAGCGACGCGAGCCAGGCGACGATGATCGGGCCGAGGTCACGGGCGCGGGGCAACGGGAAACCGAGGACCCGCTTGCCGACCAGTGAGAGCGCGTCCCGGGTCTGCACCAGGTAGGACGCGAAGAAGATGACGACCAGGATCTTGGCCAGCTCCGACGGCTGGAAACTGAACGGGCCCAACCGGATCCAGATCCGCGAGCCGTAGTGGCTGGAGCCGATCAGCGGCATCAGCGGCAGCATCAGCATGCAGAAGCCGGCGAGCGCGAAGGTGAAGGTGTAGCGGCGCAGGCGGCGGTGGTCGACGATCACGAAGAGCAGCACCACCGCGACCGCGACCGAGATCGCCGACCACATCAACTGGCGTACGGCGGCGCCCTGACCGAGGGACTTGCCGGCCACCAGGTCGAGTCGGTGGATCATCACCAGCCCGAGCCCGTTGAGCAGGGTGGCGATCGGCAGCAGCGTCGGGTCGGCGTACGGCGCGCGCCAGCGCAACACGATGTGGAACGCGACGGCGATGGCCATGAAGCCGGCGCCCATCGGCACCAGGTCCGTCGGGACAGCGTCCTGCATCACCAGGCCGACGTCCACGTACGCAAGGAGCACCAGCGCGATCGCGAAGATCAGCAGCACCAATTCGGTGCCGCGCCGGGTGCGGGGTGCGGTGGTCGGAGAGGTCACGAGGTGCAGGTGCTCCCCGTCGTTGCGGTGGTGCCCGTCGTCGAACCGCTGCCGGTCGTGCTGTTCGCCGCGCAGGCGGCGGCCTGGGCGCGCAGCACGGACACCAGTCGGTCGGCATCCTTGCGGTCGTTGGCGGCCATCGTGTCCTTGACCTTGCCGCGGTAGAAGCTGGGCAGTGAGGCGACCGGGATGTCGGTGGTGGTGCGGACGCTGTTCAGGCTCAGCGGGCCGAGGTCCTGCGGGATGCCCTGGTAGACGGCGACCTTCCCGTTGTGTTCACCGATGTAGTACTGCTGCTGGGTCCAGTGCCAGCCGAGGTAGCCGGCGACGGCCAGCATCGCCACGATGATCAGTCCGAGGATTCCCCAGCGCCACTTCCCGCTGCGGGTGGTCTCCTCGGCAAGCGGCGGATACCCCGGATGATCTCCCTCCTCGAGGTCGGCCGCGTACGCGGGATCGGCCGGGTCCGCCGACGGCGGCACGGGCGGTGCGGCGGCCTGGCGCTGCAACGCCGCGGCCTTCTCCGCCGGGGTGCGCGGCTGCTGCGGTTGTTCCTGGGTCTCGTCGTCGCTGCGCCCGATCGCCCGATCGGCGGCGGCGCCGACGATCTGCGGGGTGGTCGGCAGACGACCGCTGTGGCGGTCGGCGTCGACCACGTCGCAGATGATGACCGTCACGTTGTCGCGGGTCGAGGCCTTCAGCGCGATCTCGATCAGTCGATCGGCGATGTCGCCCGGGGTTCCCGGGGAGGTGACGATGCCCTCGATGGTGGAGCCGGCGACGTAGTCGGACAGCCCGTCGGAGCAGATCAGGATGCGGTCGCCGACGCGCGCTTCGCGCAGCGACAGGTCGGGCTCGTCGTCCTCGCGGCCGGTGAGCACCCGGGTGACCATCGAGCGCTGCGGGTGGTGCTCGGCCTCTTCCGGGGTGATCCGACCTTCGTCGAGCAGGGCCTGCACGAACGAGTGGTCCTTGGTGATCTGGCTGAACACGCCGTCGCGGACCAGGTAGGCGCGGCTGTCACCGATGCTGGCCATCGCCAACTTGTTGCCGCTGCGCAGGAAGGCGATCAGCGTGGTGCCCATGCCCTCGGTCTCGACGTGGGCGTCCATCTCGGCGCGCAGCCGGTCGTTGGCGCGCAGCACCGCGTCGTGCAGCCGCTGACCTGCCTCGTCGATCGCCCAGGACTCACCGTCGAGGTGGATCAGTTCGCCCACGACGGTCGAGCTGGCGGTGTCGCCCGCGGCGTGTCCGCCCATGCCGTCGGCGAGCACGAGCAGGTCCGGCGAGGCGTACGCGGAGTCCTCGTTGCGGGTCTTCGACCCGAGGCCCAGGTTGGACCGGGCCGCGAAGTTCAGGGCGATCGGCATGGTGGGTTACTTCCTGACTTCCAGCACGGTCGTCCCGATCCTGATCCGGGACCCTTCGTGGAGGGGAACATGTTCGTCGATCCGCTGCGGGCCGACGTACGTGCCGTTGGTGGAGCCGAGGTCGTCGATCCACCACTGGTCGCCCTCGGCGTAGACCCGGGCGTGGCGGCCGCTGGCGAACTCGTCGGACAGCACCAGGCTGCACTCCGGGTTGCGTCCGATCAGGACGCCGTTCTCAGTCAGCGGCACCGTGGTCCCGCGCATGTGACCCTCGACCACCGCGAGTTGGCTGAGGCTGCGCCGCCGCGGCTGCTGCCGTGCGCCACCGCCGGAGGACAACGAGCCGTGCAGGACCGTACGGGCGCCGTAGAGGTCGCCCTTCAACACGCCGACGATGCTGAACACGAACGCCCAGAGCAGGGCCAGCAGGCCGAGGCGGATGGCGGTGACGGTCAGTTCGCTCATTTGCTGTCGCCCTGGCGGAAGATCATCGAGGTGCGGCCGATGGTGATCCGGTCGCCGTCGTCGAGGTGGACGCTGGTGACTCGATTGCCGTTGACGAAGGTGCCGTTGGTCGACCCGAGGTCGGACAGGCTCGCCACCAGGTGGGGGCCGTCGTTGGTCACGCGAATCTCACTGTGGCGCCGGGAGATTCCGGTGTCGTCGAGCACGATGTCGGCGTCGTCGTCGCGGCCGATCACGGTGATCGCACCGACCAGCGAGCAGCGGGTGCCGTCGAGGTCGAGGTACGGCCGGCGGCGGTAGCTGCGCGGGGCCGCGGGGGTCGGCGCGAGCGGGGTGGGCCGCTTCGGTGCAGGCGTCGGCAGCTGCGCCTCGAAGGTCTCGTCGTCGTCGCCACCGAACTGGTCGTTGTCGTAGTCGGCGTAGTCGTTGTCGTTGTCGTAGTCGCGCTTGTGCGGGGCGGGCTGCGGCGCAGCGGGCATCGCGCGGCGTACACGGGCCGGGGGTTCGTACGAGGTCGGCGCGGCCTGGCGGGCGACCGACGGCCGGATCCGGAAGACGCCGGTCTCCAGCTCCTCGTGGCGGCTGAAGTTCACCGTCAGCGGGCCACCCGGGGAGTAGCGCTGCGTCTCGGCGTGTTCGGCGGCGCTCGCCTTGAGCTCGTCGGACAGCTGGTCGGCGTGGGCGGTCAACAGGTCGTAGTCGGTCCCGGAGAGCTCCACCTCGAACAGGTTCGGCACCACCTGGCGCTTGTTCTTGCCCGCGCTGGTAGCACGGTCGTCCATCGCGCGGCGGATGGCGCTGGCCAGCTCCACCGGCTGGACCTCGGCACGGAAAGCGCGCGCGAAGGCACCGTTGACGCCACGCTCGAGGCGTTGCTCGAGCTTGTCGAACAAGCCCATCGGTCACCCCTTGTCTGCGGTGGTCGGTCGGTCGGGTGGTCGGTGCGGCGCGCCGGCCGGGGCACGGCTCGCCGTCGGAACATCGTAACTACGCCTCCCGGGGTGCCTGGGGTTCCCGAGGATGGCGTGGCGTGGCATGTCGGACCGGTCGGGCGGTCAGGACGAACCGCAAC
>JASLFY010000147.1 GCA_030150425.1 Yimella sp.
CCCGTTCGAAACCGTGAACGCGAGGTTAGTGAGTCACATAGCGCCGTCTTTTCGAACCTGACACCGAATCGACCCACGCGCTCGGTGAACCGCCCCGGGATGTCCGGAGGGCTGATTCGTTGGAAGGATCACTCTCATGGCACGTCCCTCGAAGTACCCGCCGGAGTTGCGTGAGCGCGCTGTGCGGATGGTGTTGGAGTCGCGGGCGGGCTACCCGCATGAGTCCGCGGCGATCAAATCCGTGGCAGCGAAGTTGGGATCACTTCGACCGAGTCGCAGCGTAGGTGGGTGCGCCAGGGCGAGGTCGATGGCGGGACCCGCCCGGGCAAGACCACCGAAGAGATCGCGCAGATCAAAGACCTGAAGAAGGAGGTCAAGGAGTTGCGCCGCGCGAACGAGATCCTGAAGGCGGCGTCAGCTTTTTTCGCGGCGGAGATCGACCGCCCCAACCAGTACTGATCCAGTTCATCACCGATCACCAGGCACAGTTCGGGGTCGAGCCGATCTGTCACGTGCTCACCGAGCACGGGATCAAGATCGCCCCGTCGACGTACTACGAGGCCCGATCACGACACCAATCAGCGCGGGCCCGGCGCGACGATCAGCTGATCGCGCTGATGGACGCCGAGCGGTCCCGGCAGAGGTTCATCACCCGGTTCGGTGCCCGCAAGATGTGGCTGCATCTGCGGGGGCATGGTCATGACGTCGCCCGGTGCACGATCGAGCGGCTCTACCGGCGCCAGGGCTGGCAGGGCGCGATGCGCCAGCGCCGGTTGCGCAGCGTGCCAGCCGATGGCACGCCCCGCCCGCAGGACCTGGTCGATCGGCGGTTCTGAGCGGCACGCCCAAACCAGTTGCGGGTGGCCGACTTCACCTACGTCGCGACCTGGTCCAGGACGGTGTATGTCGCGTTCATCATCGACGTGTTCTCCCGCCTCCGGACATCCCGGGGCGGTTCAGTACCTGCAGGGTCTGTCGCGTACTACAGCGTTTGTGGGAGTGGCCGGTTCACAACAGCGCGACCAGCTTCTTCGGGGCCGTGTTCCGGAACGACGTCTCCAGCAGCTCGGCCACCTCGTCCCAGTCGACGTGGTCCACGTCGTCCGGGCGGAAGGTGGTCGGACCGTCGGGGCCGAGGTCGTACGCGAGGTTCAGGGCCACCCAGCCGGACGGGCCGAGGTAGGCCGGCAGCGCGAACCGCGGGTCCTGCAGCAACGCCTCCCGCTCGTCCGCGTCGGGCAGGACGCAGATCGAGCGCGCCAACGCCTGCGCGTCGTGGTCACCCTTGAGGTGCGCCCGCCAACTGGCGAAGACCTTCACGGTGAACCAGTTCGGTCGGCCGTGCGAGATCTTCTCCTGCGCACCCGGCAACGCGAGCGCCAACGACCGGACCCGCTGCAACAGTGGGTCCGCCTCGTCCCACATCGGTGGGTGGGACATCAGTCCGCGACGTGGGTCGGGGCGCCGTAGACGAGATCGAGGTAGTCGGGGTGCTTCTCGATCCAGACCTTCACGTACGGACACTGCGGCACCACCTGACGGGTGCCGTCGGCGCGTACGGCGTCCAGGGCCGTACGGACCAGGGCACCGGCCACGCCACGGCCCTCGAACTGCGGCTCGACGACGGTGTGGGTGAAGGCGATGACGTCGTCGCCGAGTTCGTAGTCGGCGCGGCCGGCGTACACACCGTCGAGGTGGGCTTCGTACCGGCTCTGTTCCGGGTTGTCGGTGATGACGGGTTCGTCGCTCATCGGAGGCCTTCGCGTCGTTGCTTCTCGTACGATTCGAGCCTAGACCTCAACCCTGTGTCCCCGATCACACGAAACGGACTTGTTTCATCCGTGCAAGCGGCCTACTGTGTCCAATGGAACGAAACGGTTTCGTTCCACTTCTGGAAGGAACCACTCGTGAACTGCCCGTCGAACCAGCCCGCGGAGTCGCGACCGCGGGTCGAGGGTGAGCGCGAGCAGCAGATCTTCGAGGCCACCCTCGACGAGCTGCACGAGAACGGTTACGACCGGATGACGATGGACAACGTGGCCTCCCGGGCCAAGGCGTCCAAAGCCACCCTGTACCGCCGATGGTCGAACAAGTCCGCGCTGGTGATCGATGCACTGCTCGCCAGCAAGACCCGTCCGGCCGCCGACACGGGCGCGCTGCGCAGTGACCTGCTGCAGACGTTCTGCGGGATGGGTGGACTCAACGACGATCGGATCCGCGGAATCTTCACCGGGGTGCTGACCGCCATCGGCCGGGACGACCAACTCGCCCAGGCCTACCGGGAACGCTTCATCGGTCCGAAGAAGGCGGCGTCCCGCGCCATCTTCGAACGGGCCTGCGGCCGGAACGAGATCCGTTCCGACCTGGACCTCGACCTCATCGCCTCCGCCCTGCCGGCCATCGTGCTGCACCAGAGCGTCGTGATGGGCGAGGACCCGACCGACGGCATGGTCGAACGCGTCATCGACCAGATCGTGCTGCCGGCCTGCCGCAAGCAGGACTGAGACCGCCTCAATCACCACCGGTTCACCGAGCGTCGCCTTGCGCCGTTCGTGGGTGATGCCTTGCCGAAAACAGGCGACCGAACCACCCCACCAACCACCTTTCGAAGGACTCCCATGTCTGACATGACGACAGTCGTCGAGAAGGACCTGCCCGACACTCCCGAGACGACCGCCGAGACCGGCGGGAAGCACCTCGGATGGGCACTGGTCCTCATCTCGCTGGCGCAGCTCATGGTGGTGCTGGACAGCACCATCGCCAACATCGCGCTGCCGTTCATCGGCCGCGACCTCGACATCAGCTCCGGCAACCTGCAGTGGATCGTCACCGGCTACGCGCTGGCGTTCGGTGGCCTGCTGCTGCTCGGTGGCCGCCTGGGCGACCTGTTCGGCCGACGCCGCATCTTCATGGCCGGCGTCGTGCTCTTCGCCGTCGCCTCCATGGTCGGTGGCTTCGCCCAGAACGAGGCGATGCTGCTCGGCTCCCGCGGCCTGCAGGGCCTCGGCGCCGCACTCGCCTCCCCGGCCGCTCTGGCCCTGATCACCACCACCTTCCCGGCCGGCGCCGCCCGCAACCGCGCCTTCGCGGTCTACGCCGCGATGTCCGGAGCCGGCGCCGCCGTCGGCCTCATCCTGGGCGGCTGGCTGACCGGTCTGGCACCGGTCTCGATGTTCGGCGCCAGCGTCGACGGATGGCGCTTCACCTTCCTGATCAACGTCCCGATCGGCCTGGTCGCGGCCGCGCTCGCGCCCCGCTTCCTGACCGAATCCCAGTCCGGCGCAGGCAAGCTCGACGTTCCGGGCGCCATCTCCGGCACCCTCGGCCTGCTCGCCCTCGTGTTCGGTCTGTCCCGCGCCGGCGACCAGGCGTACGGCTGGGGTTCGCCCTCGACGTACGGCTCGTTGATCGCCGGAGCCGTCCTGCTGGTCATCTTCGGTCTCATCGAGAGCCGCGTCGAGCACCCGCTGCTGCCGTTCCGCATCTTCGCCAACCGCACCCGTGCGGCCAGCTTCGCGGCGATGATGCTGATGCCCGCGGCGATGTTCTCGATGTTCTTCTTCCTGAGCCTGTTCATCCAGAACGTGATGGGCTTCTCGCCGCTGAAGGCCGGCTTCGCGTTCCTGCCGTTCTCGGTCGGCATCGTGATCAGCGCGACGATCGTCTCCAAGCTGGTCGCGAAGATCGACGCCCGGATCATCTCCGGCATCGGCACGCTGATGGCCGCCGCCGCGCTGTACGGCTTCACCCGCCTCTCCGTCCACGACAGCGCCGCCGACGTTCTCGGCACCCTGTCCAGCGGACAGTCGCTCGGCCACGACGTGAGCTACTGGACCCAGATCCTGCCGTTCGTCTTCCTGATGGCGCTGGGCATGGGTGCGGTGTTCGTGCCGCTGACGCTGACCGCGGTGCACCATGTCCGCGCCGAGGACTCCGGCATCGGCTCCGGTGTGCTGAACACCATGCAGCAGGTCGGTGGCGCGCTCGGTCTGGCCACCCTGTCGACCGTCGCGACCCACTACACCGGGGTCCACGCCGACAAGATCGGTGCCGGCATCGCCAAGGGTCTGACCGCGGCGACCGCCAACGACCCGGGTCTGGCCCAGCAGCTGATGGGCAAGATGCACGTCAGCTCGTTCGACCAGGTCATCGGCAACGTCACCTACCTCGGCTCCTTCACCGAGGGCGCGACCAAGGCGTTCATGATCGGAACGATCATGATGCTCGCCGCCTCAGCCGTCGTCTGGATCTTCCTGGACGTCAAGCACGACGAGCTGGCGACGGACGGCCCGGAGGGCGTCCACGTCGGGTGACCCTCTCACCGAGGTAACTGCTCGGGACCGAGAGAACTCCTTTTTCGGAGTTCTCTCGGTCCCTTCCAGTTATCTCGGTGGAAGAGCTTGGCCCCGTACGGTGTTGCTCCCCACATGCGCGGCGAATACAAGGTGCTCGGTGGCAAGTTGGTGGCGGTCGACCTCGAGGTGGTCGACGGACGGCTGAGCGAGGTGAGCGTCAGCGGCGACTTCTTCCTCGAACCCGAGGAGGCCCTGCTCGACGTCAACGCCGCACTCAACGGCATGTCGGCGAATGCCGATGTGGATCAACTGAGTTCGGCGATCGCCGGGGCGGTCGACAAGGACGTCTCCTTCATCGGTTTCTCCCCCGAGGCCGTCGGGATCGCCGTACGCCGGGCGTTGGGCAAGGCGACCGGCTGGCAGGACCACACCTTCGACGTCATCCCGGCCACCGTCATGCACCCCGCGATGCACGTCGCCCTCGACGAGGTCATCGGCCGCGAGGTCGCCCGCGGCGAGCGCCCGCCGACCCTGCGCTTCTGGGATTGGGACTCCCCGCTGGTGGTCATCGGCTCGTTCCAGTCGGTGAAGAACGAGATCGACCCCAAGGGCGCGGCGAAGTACGGCATCGACGTCGTACGCCGCGTCTCCGGCGGCGGCGCGATGTTCATGGAGCCGGGCAACTGCATCACCTACTCCCTGGTGGTCCCGACCTCGCTGGTCGAGGGACTGAGCTTCGAGCGGTCGTACGCCTTCCTGGACGACTGGGTCATCGAGGCGCTCGCGGAGGTCGGGGTCAACGCCCACTTCGTGCCGCTGAACGACATCGCCAGCGACCAGGGCAAGATCGGCGGCGCCGCGCAGAAGCGGTTCGCCGAAGGTGCGGTGCTGCACCACGTGACGATGAGCTACGACATCGACGCCGACAAGATGACGCAGGTGTTGCGCATCGGCCGGGAGAAGCTGAGCGACAAGGGCCACCGGTCCGCCAAGAAGCGGGTCGACCCGATGCGCAGCCAGACCGGGCTCACCCGCGAGGCGATCCTCGACTCGTTCCTGCAGACCTTCGAACGGCGCTACGCGACCAACCGGGCCGGCTACACCGACGCCGAACTCGCCGCCGCGCAGCAGCTCGTCGACGAGAAGTTCTCGACCCCGGAGTGGACGAACCGGGTGCCGTGACCGGCGCTCAGAGCCGTACGACCATCTTCCCGGTGTTCCCACCGTTCAGCAGGTCGATGAACGCCTGGGGCGCGTTCTCCAGGCCCTCGCGGACCGTCTCGTCCCACCGGATCGAACCGTCGGCCAGCCACGGGCCGACCGTCGCGAGGAACTCGTCGGCCATCGCGTTGTACTTGCTCACGATGAACCCGCGCAGCGTGATCCGCTTGCCGATGACCGCGGTCAGGTTGCGCGGCGCCGGGGTCGGCTCGGTGGAGTTGTAGACCGAGATCGCGCCGCACATCGCGATCCGCCCGTCGACGTTCATCCGGGAGATCGCGGCCTCGAGGTGGTCGCCGCCGACGTTGTCGAAGTACACGTCGATGCCGTCCAGCGCCGCCTGCTTCAGCTGGGCCGCGACCGGGGCGTCCTTGTAGTTGAACGCCGCGTCGAAGCCGAGGTCGAGCAGCCGGGCCACCTTCTCCGCGGAACCGGCCGAGCCGATCACCCGGGAGGCGCCGGACAGCTTCGCGATCTGACCCACCAGCGAGCCGACCGCGCCCGCCGCGCCGGAGACGAACACCGCGTCGCCCGAGTGGAACTCGGCCGCGGCCATGAGACCGGCGTACGCGGTCAGTCCGGGCATGCCGAGCACCCCGAGATAAGCGCTGTCGGAGAACTTCTCGGTGTCGACCACCTTCGCGCGGTCGGCGGGCAGCACCGCGAGGTCGCGCCACCCGAGACCGTGCAGCACGCTCGCGCCCTCGGGCACGGCGTCGCTGCGGGAGGCGACCACGGTGCCGACCGCGCCGCCGTCCAGCGGCCGGTCGAGCTGGAACGGCGGGACGTACGACTTCACGTCGTTCATCCGCCCGCGCATGTACGGGTCGACCGACATCACCGTGTTCCGCACCAGGATCTCGCCCTCGGCGAGGTCGGGCAGCTCGGTCTCGACGAGCCGGAAGTTGTCCGGGGTGGGCTCGCCCTGCGGGCGGGAGGCGAGGTGGATCTCACGGGCGACAGTCATGCGGTCCACCGTACGACCCCGCCTCGAGGTGACTGGTCCGCGGTGAGGTGACTGCCC
>JASLFY010000154.1 GCA_030150425.1 Yimella sp.
GTGCCGCGGCCGCAGCCGCGTGCGTTGTGGTGTCCGGCTGCGGCTCGTCGCGCCCTGGGGAACGTGCGGCGACACCCTCCTCCACGAGGCCGTACGCGCAGGCGGAATGGGTGACCAGTTACGACTCGCTCGGTCAGCTCGCTCGGGACAGCACGCTTGTCGTCCGCGGTCGCGTGTCGGCCTCTAGCGCGCCCGAGGTCGTCCCGGCAGCTGAGCCGGGGAGTGGCGGCGATGTCACGAAGGCGACGGTTCTGACCTTCGATGTGGAGGAAGTGATCGCCGGCACCAAGCCCAACGGAAGCGTCAGGATCCAGCAGCTGGGAACCGTCGATGCTCCGATGATCGACCCCAAGGAAGCGGCCTGGTTGGAGAAGGGCAGAACGTACGTTCTCTACCTCGAACCCTTCACCTACGGCGTGGGCAAGCCGGCGACCGGCCGCTTCTTGGTGACCGGCGGCCTCAGCGCCTTCGTGGTCTCCGGTTCCGCGCTGAGTCGGACGACGACGCGTGGAGGAGTCGACCGTCGAACCACTCTCAGCGCAGTTCGGGCATCGGCTGTGGAGCTTGTCCGGTCGCGCTGACCTCGAGCCCGGACTCGGGAATACCCCAAGGGGGTATCGTGGTTGACGTCGTCGAACCACGACGCCCTGAGGAGTCCCGTTGAACACCACCGATCAGGCCCCGGCCGGGACCGTCACCCCGTCGCAGGTCGAGTTGCTGCTGACCGGGATGACCTGCGCCTCCTGCGCGAACCGGATCGAGCGGAAGCTGAACAAGCTCGACGGGGTGAGCGCGGCGGTCAACTACGCCACCGAGAAGGCGACGGTCAGCTACTCCGGCGACGTCACCACCGACGACCTGGTCGCCACGGTCGAGGCCGCGGGCTACGGCGCCCACCTCCCCGAACCGCCCGCACCGGCGGTCGACGACACGGACGAAGCGCCGGACGATGCTTCGACGAAGGCGCTGCGCGACCGGCTGATCGGCTCCGCGATCCTCTCGATCCCGGTCATCGCGCTGGCGATGATCCCGGCGTTGCAGTTCGACAACTGGCAGTGGCTGTCGCTGACCCTCGCCGCGCCCGTCGTGGTCTGGGGCGCCTGGCCGTTCCACCGCGCCACGCTGGTCAACCTGGGCCACGGCGCCGCCACGATGGACACCCTCGTCTCCCTCGGCACCCTCGCCGCCTTCGCCTGGTCGGTCTACGGCCTGTTCTGGGGTGACGCGGGAATGCCGGGGATGCGCCACGGTTTCGAGCTGACCCTCCAGCGCACCGACGGCACCTCGAACATCTACCTGGAGGCGGCCGCCGGCGTCACCACGTTCATCCTGCTCGGCCGCTACCTCGAGCACCGCGCCAAGCGCTCCGCCGGCGCCGCGCTGCGCGCCCTGTTGGAGCTCGGCGCCCGCGACGTCGCGGTCCTGCGCGGCGGAGTCGAGCAGCGAATCCCGGTGTCGCAGTTGGCGGTCGGTGACCTGTTCGTCGTACGTCCGGGGGAGAAGATCGCCACCGACGGCGTCGTCGGCGAGGGGCGCTCCGCGGTCGACACCTCGCTGCTGACCGGCGAGTCCGTGCCGGTCGACGTCGCGGCCGGCGACCGCGTCGTGGGCGCCACGGTGAACACCTCCGGCCGACTGGTCGTACGCGCCACCCGGGTCGGCGCCGACACCCAGCTCGCCCAGATGGCCCGACTCGTCGAGGACGCCCAGACCGGCAAGGCGGCCGTACAGCGCCTCGCCGACCGGATCTCCGGAATCTTCGTGCCGGTCGTCATCGTGATCGCCCTCGCCACCTTCGGCTACTGGTGGGCGACCGGCGCCGGGGTCGCCGGTGCGCTGACCGCGGCCGTCGCCGTCCTGATCGTCGCTTGCCCGTGCGCCCTCGGCCTCGCGACGCCGACCGCCCTGCTGGTCGGCACCGGCCGCGGCGCCCAGCTCGGCATCCTGATCAAGGGTCCCGAGGCGCTCGAACAGACCCGCCGCGTCGACACGGTCGTGCTCGACAAGACCGGCACCGTCACGACCGGCCGGATGGCGCTCGCCGACATCCACGTCGCGGACGGCGTCGACCGCGCCGAGGTGCTGCGGCTGGCCGGCGCGCTGGAGGACTCCTCCGAACACCCGATCGCCCGGGCCGTCGCCGACGCCGCCCGCGCGGCCGGTCCGCTCGGCGACGTCGAGGACTTCGGCAACGTCGAGGGGCTCGGCGTACAGGGTGTGGTCGACGGCCATGCCGTACTGGTCGGTCGCCCGCAGTTGCTGGACCAGTGGTCGCAGCACCTCGACCCCGCGCTGCGGCCCGCGTTCGACGCGGCCCAGGACGACGGGCGTACGGCGGTCGCGGTCGGCTGGGACGGCCGCGCCCGCGCGGTCCTGGTCGTCGCCGACCAGGTGAAGGAGACCTCCGCCGAGGCGATCGATCGGCTGCGGTCCCTCGGGTTGCGTCCGGTCCTGCTCACCGGCGACAACGAGCGCGTCGCCCACACCGTCGCCGCGCAGGTCGGCATCGATCCGGCCGACGTCATCGCCGAGGTGCTGCCCGCCGACAAGGTCGCGGCCGTACGCCGACTGCAGGACGAGGGCCGGGTCATCGCGATGGTGGGCGACGGGGTCAACGACGCCGCCGCCCTGGCGCAGGCCGACCTCGGTCTGGCGATGGGCACGGGCACCGACGCCGCGATCGAGGCGAGCGATCTCACCTTGGTGCGCGGTGACCTGCGCGTCGCCGCCGACGCGATCCGCCTGTCCCGCAGGACACTCGGCGTGATCCGCAGCAATCTGTTCTGGGCGTTCGGTTACAACGTGATCGCCATCCCGATCGCCGCCGCCGGACTTCTCAACCCGATGCTGGCCGGCGCCGCGATGGCGTTCTCGTCGGTCTCTGTGGTCGCCAACAGCCTGCGGCTGCGCAGCTTCCGGTCCACGATCTGACCGGCTCGAAATATCCGGCGCCGTCGGACGTTGGACTCGGCGTGGCGCGCGGTCGCGCGCCGCATCCTCGAACGTCAGGAGCTGTTCATGCCGTACGAAGCCGTCACCGAAACGCTGTACACGATCGCCGCCACCGCCAAGGGCGGTCGCCAGGGAAACGTCCGCAGTGAGGACGGCGTCGTCGACCTGCCGCTCGGCAAGCCGGGCAGCACGGCGAACCCGAAGGCCAACCCCGAGACCCTGTTCGCCTCGGGCTACGCCGCCTGCTTCTCCGGCGCGCTGAACGCCGTCGCCGGTCAGGCCGGCGTCGACGCGAGCGAGTCGACCGTCACCGCCGACGTGACCTTCGGCAAGACCGACACCGGCTTCGGCCTCGCGGTCTCGCTGCTGGCGAAGATCCCCGGCGTCGACGCCGAGCAGGCCCAGCAGTTGGCCGACAAGGCCCACGAGTTCTGCCCCTACTCCAAGGCCACCCGCGGCAACATCGACGTGACCGTCAAGGGCGAGCCCGCCTGATCTTCCCCTTCGGGATTCGACCGAACGGTTGCCCGCCACGTCCCCGAGCACCACGATGGGGACGTGGCGGCATCCGGGGGTAGCAGCATCTTCCAGGCGTCGGGCGACGCGTACGACGAATTCATGGGTCGTTACGCGCAGCGCCTGGCGCCGCTGTTCGCCGACTTCATCGGCATCAGTTCCGGCACCAGATTCCTGGACGTCGGCTCCGGCCCGGGCGCGCTGACCGAGCAGGCGCTGGCGCTCGGCGCCGCGGTGAGCGCCATCGACCCCGCGCCCGGCTTCGTCGCCGACTGCGCCGCCCGTTTCCCGGCGGCCGTCGCGCTGGAGGCCGCGGCGGAACGACTGCCGTTCGGTGACGACCACTTCGACGCCGCCGCCGCCCAACTCGTCTTCCACTTCATCGGCGAACCGTTGCGCGCGGTCGACGAGCTGCGCCGGGTCGTCCGCCCGGGCGGCACGATCGCGGCCTGCGTCTGGGACCTGCACGGGCGGATGGACCTGTTCCGTGTGTTCTGGTCCGCGGTCGGCGCCGCGCTGCCGGCGGCGATCCTTCCCGGCGTCGAAGCCTTCGGCTCCCCGGGAGAGCTCGCCGAGTTCTTCACCGACTGCGGTGTCCACGCCGTGGTCCAACACGAGCTGCAGGTGACCCGCGACTACGGCTCCGTCGACG
>JASLFY010000178.1 GCA_030150425.1 Yimella sp.
CGGTGACCGGCAGCGGGTCGAGATCCTCAAGGTGCTCTACCGCGGTGCGCAGATCATCATCCTCGACGAGCCGACCGCGGTGCTGGTGCCGCAGGAGGTCGACGAGCTGTTCGACAACCTGGCCGAGCTCAAGGCCGAGGGTCTGACCGTCATCTTCATCTCGCACAAGCTGGACGAGGTGCGCAAGGTCGCCGACGAGATCACCGTGATCCGCCGCGGCACCACCATCCGTACGGTCGACCCGAAGTCGGTCACCTCGCGGCAGTTGGCGGAACTCATGGTGGGGTCCGAGCTGCCGACCCCGGAGACCACCGAATCGACGGTGACCGACCGCGTCGTGCTGCAGATCGACGACCTCTCCCTCGCCGAGGCTGGGGTCGCACCGGTGCTGACCGACATCGACCTGACCATCCACGCCGGCGAGGTCGTCGGCATCGCGGGTGTCGAGGGCAACGGCCAGGCCGAACTCGTCGAGGTCGTGATGGGCATGCGCGAGCCGACGAGCGGTCGAATCACCTTCGACGGCAACGACATCACCGACTGGTCGACCCGTCGGATCCGTGAGGCCGGCGTCGGCTACATCCCCGAGGACCGCCACCGCCACGGTCTGATCCTGAACGCGCCGCTCTGGGAGAACCGGATGCTCGGCCACCAGACGCAGGCGCCCAACAGCAGCGGATTCCTGCTCACCAACAAGCTCGCGCAGGCCGACACCGAGCGGATCGTGCGGGACTACGACGTACGCACCCCGGGCATCAACGTCGCGGCGAGCTCGCTGTCCGGCGGAAACCAGCAGAAGTTGATCGTCGGCCGCGAGATGAGCCACGCACCGAAGGTGTTGATCGCGGCCCACCCGACCCGCGGCGTCGACGTCGGCGCGCAGTCGGCGATCTGGGACCACATCCGAGCCGCCCGCCACGAGGGCCTCGGCGTGTTGCTGATCTCCGCCGACCTGGACGAGTTGATCGGCCTGTCCGACACGATCCGGGTGATCCTGCGCGGCAAGCTGTCCGGCACCTTCGACCCGTCGAAGGTGACCGCTGAAGACCTCGGCGCCGCCATGACCGGCGCGTCGGACGACGAGGAGAAGGCGTCGTGAGCGACGACACGAACATCCCGCCGGACAACGGCCCCGACCTGCCGGCCGACGGACCGAGCGCCGCGCCCCCCTCGGACCCGGCTCGGGCCGGGCGTAGGGCGTCGGTCGACTGGACCCGCCTCGGTCTCGCGCTCGCCGCGCCGGTGCTGGCCGTCGTGGTCGCCGTGGTGGTGACCTCGCTGGTGCTGCTGGTGTCGGGCGACCCGGTCGGCCCGGTCTGGCAGGTCTTCCTCGCCGCGCCGGTCGAGGGGCTTCCCGCCACGATCCTGAACGACACCGCGACCCTCTACCTGTCCGGTGTGGCCGTCGCGATCGGCTTCCGGATGAACCTGTTCAACATCGGTGTCGACGGTCAGTACCGCGTGGCGATGTTCGCCGCCGCACTGTTCGCCGGTCAGGGCTGGCTGCCCGGCCCGCTGAACGTCGCCTTCTCGATCGTCGTCGCGATGGTCATCGGCGCGGCCTGGGCCTCGATCCCGGCCCTGCTGAAGGTGAATCGCGGTGTGTCCGAGGTGATCTCGACGATCATGCTGAACTCGATCGCCACCTCACTGGTCGCCTGGCTGCTCGCCAAGAGCGCCCAGTCGATCGCCGGCTCGAACGCCACCTCGACCAAGCCGATCCCGGAGAGCTCCCACGTTCCGGCGCTGCCGTTCCTGCAGACCGCGTTCAGCACCGTCTACGGCCTCTCGTTGCTCGCGATCGTGGTCGGCGTCGGCTACTGGTTCGTGCTCAAGCACACCCGGTACGGCTTCGACCTGCGCGCCACCGGTTCGACCGAGGACGCCGCGATGGCCAGCGGCATCGACGTGAAGAAGATGACGGTCAGCGCGATGCTGCTCTCCGGTGCGATCGCCGGTCTGGTCGGCATGCCGGCACTGTTCGGCAACGACTACTCGTTCGGCAGCAACACCCAGACCGGGCTCGGCTTCGCCGGCATCGCGGTCGCCCTGATCGGTCGCAACCACCCGCTGGGCATCGCCTTCGGTGCGCTGCTCTGGGCGTACCTGAACGGCCAGTCGAACAGCCTGCAGATCAACGCCCACGTCAGCTCGGCGCTGGTCTACATCATCCAGGGGATCATGGTTCTGGCCGTGATCATCGCCTACGAGCTCGTGCGCCGGGTCGGCGTACGGATGGAGCGCCGCAAGGTGGCCTCCCAGCTCGCCGCCGCGGCACCCGCGGCCCCGGCAACGCAAGGAGCTTCGGCATGAGCACCGCCACGACCGCCGCCGGCACCCCCACCAAGGCACCGTCCCGGGGCGTACCCGGACTGCCCGCGAACAAGTGGGCCCGCACCGGCCTGATCGTCGTCGTCGGGCTGCTGCTGATGTCTCTGTTGCGCGTCATCTCCGGCGCCAACGACATGGACTCCGCCGGCGCGATCTCCGCCGGTCTCGCCCTCGCCGTGCCGATCGGGCTGGCCGGTCTGGGCGGTCTCTGGTCCGAGCGGGCCGGCATGGTCAACATCGGCCTCGAGGGCATGATGATCCTCGGCACCTGGGGCGCCGCGTTCTGCGCGGTCGAGTGGGGCGTCGTCGCCGGCATCATCGGTGGCATCGTGGCCGGCATGGTCGGTGGCGCGTTGCACGCCCTGGCCACCGTGACCTTCGGCGTCGACCACATCGTGTCCGGTGTCGCGATCAACATCATCGGCCTGGGTCTGGCGAAGTACCTCGCGGCGCGCGTGTTCACCCACATGGACGGTGGTGGCCCGACCAACTCCCCGCAGGTGGGCAACGTCTGGAGCTTCAGCGCTCCGTGGAACGACTCGCTGCGCACCCTGGAGGGGAAGCACTGGTTCCTGATCTCCGACCTGGCCGGCATTCTCGGTGGTGTGTTCACCAACCTGTCGGTGCTCACCGTGCTGGCGTTGGCCCTGGTGATCGGCTCGATCTTCGTGCTCTGGCGCACCAGCTTCGGGCTGCGGTTGCGCTCCTGCGGTGAGAACCCGGAGGCCGCGGAGACGCTCGGCATCAACGTGCTGCGCTACAAGTTCCTGGCGATCCTGATCTCCGGTGGGCTGGCCGGTCTGGCCGGCACCTTCCTGGCGATGGTGGCCGGCAACGGCTACGTCGAGGGACAGACCGGCGGCCGTGGCTACATCGGTCTGGCCGCGATGATCTTCGGCAACTGGCAGCCGCTGGCGCTGGCTGCCGGCGCGCTGCTGTTCGGCTACACCGACGCGGTGCAGCTGCGCCAGGGTGGCCCGACCGTCCACGCGTTGCTGCTGGCCGTGTCGGTCGCGCTGATCGTCATCGGCATCTGGCAGCTGATCCGCAACAAGCAGATCGTCTCCGGCGTGATCGGTCTGGTCCTGGGTCTGCTGGCCGGTTACCTCTACCTGACGACCGACACGGTGCCCGACCAGTTCACCTCGATGACGCCGTATGTCACCACGCTGTTGGTGATGGCCGTCGGGTCGCAACGGCTGCGCATGCCCGCGGCCGACGGTCAGGTCTACCGACGCGGTCAGGCGAGTTGACGGCTATGTCCGAGCGTCCGCAGATCGACTGGGAATCGTTGCACGCCACCGCGATCGAGGCGATGCGTACGGCGTACGCGCCGTACTCCGGCTACTCCGTCGGCGTCGCCGGTCTGGTCGACGACGGGCGTACGGTCTCCGGCTGCAACGTCGAGAACGCGGCCTACGGCGTGGCGCTGTGTGCGGAGTGCGGCATGGTCAGCGAGCTGCACCGCACCGGCGGCGGGCGGCTGGTCGCGGTCTACTGCGTCGACGCGCGGGGTGAGGCCCTGATGCCGTGCGGCCGCTGCCGGCAGCTGCTGTGGGAGAACGGCGGCCCGGAGTGCCTGCTGCAGACGCCCGAGGGCGTGCTGCCGATGACCGAGGTGCTCCCGCAGGCCTTCGGCGCCCACAACCTGGGCTGAGACTCACTCCTCGTCCACCGCGAGGGCGACCATGAGGTCGCGCACCACGACGGGATCGTTCAGCCGTTCGCCGTACGCCTCGCGCACCTGCCCCATCCGGTAGCGCACGGTCTGCGCGTGCACGTGCAGGTCCGCGGCCACCGCGTCCCGTCGACCCTGGTGCAGTAGCCACGACCGCAGCGTCGCGGTGAGCCGCTCCGCGGTCGCCGGTGACGCGTCGTGCAACGGGGCCAGGGCCCGGGCGCGCAGGTCGGCGAGGGCGTCGGGGTCGGCGACCGTCACCAGCCGGGCGAGGTGCTCATCGGTGTCCACCGGATTCTCGGCCGCCAGTCCGAGGTCGTACGCGCGCCGGGCCCGCGCGTACGAAGCGGCCATCTCCGGCCACGGACGCGACGGACCGACGCAGGCACCGCGTCCGTCGAGGATGCGCAGCAGCCGGCGCCGGCCCGGCCCGTCCGCGTCGGGCACCAGCAGGACCGCGATCGGTGCCTCGTGGCTGCCCTCGTCCGGGCCGCGCAGGCAGCCCGCGCCCAGCTGGGTGGTGACCGCGCCGATCCGCTCGGCCGGCAGCAGCACGGCCGCCATCGTCGCCGGGGGAGTCCACTGCGCCCGCTCGGCCAGCGCGAGGAGGGCCTCCTGGTCGCGTCCGGCGAGCAGTCCGGTCGCGAGCCGCTCCCGCCGCTGTTCCCGTACGCGGCCCTCCGCGGCCAGTTCCTCGGCGTGTCCCGCGACGCTCGCCGCCGACAGGCTGTCGATGTAGGCGAAGACGAGTTCCGCGAAACGAGCCAGGGTCGGGGCGTCGAGATCGGCGTCCACCGCCTCGGCGGACAGGTCCCGCCAGGAGATGCGTGCGCCGATACGGTACGCCGCCAGCAGCGCGTCCATCGAGCGACCGCCTCGCGCCTCACCCTGACCGAGCGCGTACGCCCCGTCGATCGAGGCCTGCAGGGGCGTGCCGGGGTCGCCGCCGTGGGCGGCCAGCCGCAGGAATCCGCGCAGCGCCAGCAGCACGGCCCGCTCGATGGTGGCCGCCATCTCACCGCCGCGGAAGCCTTCGTACTCCGGCACCCGGTCGACCACCGCGGCCACGACCCGTTCGCTGACGACCGGCAGCTGCTCGGCGAGCCGGGCGATGACGGGTTCGGGGATGCGTACGGCTGACGCCGGCTCATTTTGTTCGCTGCGCACAAGATCAGTATGCGGGTTCACGCAGGACGGGCAACTCTTTGCGCGCGGATTCCGCCAGAGTGATGTCATGAGCCTTTTCGCCGCAGACGACACCCGGGCCGACCGGCCCGCACGGTGGCGGAGCCATGCCTTCCGTCTGGTGAAGGCGGCGACGACCCCGCTGCTGCCCGAGGACTACGTCGACCTCTTCGACCCGCTGCGCTCCAGCACTCGGCTGCGCGGCCGCGTCGTGTCGGTGACGAACGAGACGGCCGACGCGGTGACGGTCACCATCAAGCCCGGGCGCGCCTGGCGCGGCCACCGCCCGGGCCAGTACACCCGGATCGGCGTCGACGTCGACGGAGTACGCCTCTGGCGGGCGTACTCGATCACCTCCGGCCCGCGTGCCGACGGCTGCATCTCGATCACCGTGAAGGCGATCAGCGGCGGCGCGGTCAGCACCCACCTGGTGGAGTCGCTGCGCGCCGGCCAGTTGGTGCAGCTGGAGCAGGCCGACGGCGAGTTCGTGCTCCCCGAACGGCTGCCCGAGCGGATGCTGCTGCTCACCGGCGGGAGTGGGATCACCCCGGTGATGGGCATCCTGCGGCACAGCATCGACCGCCTCGACGACGTCGTGCTGCTGCACTCCGCGCCCCGTCCCGAGGACGTCATCTTCGCCGCGGAACTGCAGCAACTCGCGGACGAGCGGCGGATCGCGCTGCAACAGCGGCACACCGACGTCGACGGCATGCTCGACGTCGCCGAGCTGGACCGGCTCGTGCCCGACTGGCGCGAGCGGGACACGTACGCCTGCGGTCCGGCCGGGATGCTCGAGGCGCTGGAGGCGCACTGGGACGCCCACGGTGTCCGTAACCGCCTGACCACCGAGCGGTTCCGTCCGGCCCTCGCCGAACCCGGTGAGGGCGGCACCGTCCACTTCACCGGCCTCGACCGCGACCTGGAGTGCGACGGAGCCCGGCCGATCCTCGACATCGGCGAGGAGGCCGGGGTGCTGATGCCGTCGGGCTGCCGGATGGGCATCTGCTTCGGCTGCGTACTGCCGCTGCGCGAAGGGTCGGTCCGCGACCTGCGCACCGGCGAGACCACCACCGCCGCCCCCGGCGACGGCGTGCTCGTACAGACCTGCATCTCGGCGGCCGCCGGGCACTGCGACATCGACCTCTGACCACCTCCCGAACGGAAGGAATCCCGACATGACTGCTCTGCAGAAGAAGGACCACAACCCGATCGCCCACCTCACCCGTGAGGACATCGAGGAGCTCGGCCGTGAGCTCGACGCCGTCCGCGCGAGCGTGGTCGACACCCGCGGCGCCCGCGACGCGGCGTACATCCGCCGGATGATCAAGATCCAGCGTGGCCTGGAGATGGGATCGCGCGGGGTGCTGCTCGCCTCGCGCTGGAAGCCGGCGTTCGTGGTCGGCACGGCCGGTCTGACGGTGTCCAAGATCCTGGAGAACATGGAACTGGGCCACAACATCATGCACGGCCAGTGGGACTGGATGCGTGACCCGAAGATCCATTCGACCACCTGGGAGTGGGACAACGCCTCGCCGGCCGACCTGTGGAAGCACAGCCACAACGAGCTGCACCACACCTACACCAACGTGCTCGGCCGCGACAACGACCTGGGCTACGGCATCATGCGCGTCGACGAGGACCAGAAGTGGGTGCCGATGTACCTCGGGCAGCCGCTGTGGAACTTCGTCAACGCCTGCTTCTTCGAGTACGGCATCGCGGCGTACGACCTGGAGCTGGGCAAGTACTTCGCCGGCCGCAAGGACAAGGCCGTCTTCAAGCGCGACGCCACCAAGGTGGTCAACAAGATCCGTGCCCAGGCGACCAAGGACTACGTCGTCCACCCGGCGCTCGCGGCGGTCACCGGCTCGGCCAAGCGGACCCTGCTGGCGAACTACATCGCTAACCTGGGTCGCAACCTGTGGACCCACTCGGTCATCATGTGCGGTCACTTCCCGGAGGGCGTCGAGACCTTCACCAAGACCTCGATCGACGGGGAGACCCGCGGCGACTGGTACCTGCGCCAGATGATCGGTTCGGCGAACATCCACGGCTCGACGCCGATGCACATCGCCACCGGCAACCTGTCGTACCAGATCGAGCACCACCTGTTCCCGGATCTGCCCAGCAACCGCTACGCCGAGATCGCCCCGCAGGTGCGCGACATCTGCGAGCGCTACGGCCTGCGCTACACCACCGGATCGCTGCCGCGTCAGGTCGCGTCGGCCTGGATGAAGGTCATCCGGCTGTCGCTGCCGAACCCGCTGGCCGCCAAGCTGCGTCGCCCGACCCGGCGTACGCCGGTCGAGCCGACCGCGCTGCCGTCGCGGATCCGCGCGCAGCAACTGGAGGACGAAGCGGCCGCCTGAGCGCCCTCAGCTCACTGCTTCGTGGGCAGGCTCGGCATCTCGGCGGAGGTGGCGCACTGTCCGGTGACCCGGACGAACGCCGCGCTGTCCTTCTGGTCGATGTTCTTCGGCTTGCCGTCCTTCATCGCGGTGAGGGTCTGCGCCGAGAACTGGTCGTAGCCCTTGTCGACGATGCAGCCGGCGAGCATGGTGGCCGGCGCGCCGGTGACGCCCTTGGTGGCGTAGAAGGTCACCAGCCCGGCCTTCACGTCGTCCTTGCTCGGCTTGGCGCTGCTGTCGCCTCCCTCGCCGGTCGGGTCCGAGCTCGGCGCGGCCGCCTCCGAGGTGGCCGCACTGGCCGACGAGGACGTCTGCGAGGAACTCGCCGCTTTGCTCGAACCCGAACCGCTGCACGCGGTGAGCGCGGGGAGTGCGAGCAGGGCTGCGGTGGCGGTGAGAGCGAGTGAGCGGCGCATGACGTGTCCTCCGGACGACTGACTGGATCACTGGTGGCGAGGCGGCGGGGCTGGGTCCGCCGGAGCGTACGACGCCCTGCAGGGGGTTGGGGTTCCCCGGCGACGTGGTTGGATTCGTCCATGACCGAGCGCAAGTCCGAACGTTTCGACGCCGTCGATGTCATCCGCGCCAAGCGCGACCGGCAGACCCTGACGCCCGAACAGATCGACTGGACGGTCGACGCGTACACCCGCGGGGTCGTCGCCGACGAGCAGATGGCGGCGCTGGCCATGGCGATCCTGTTGAACGGGATGAGCCGCGCGGAGATCTCCCGCTGGACCGCGGCGATGATCGCCTCGGGCGAGCGGATGTCGTTCGACGCGTTGTCCCGCCCGACCGCCGACAAGCACTCCACCGGTGGCGTGGGCGACAAGATCACCCCGCCGTTGGCGCCGTTGGTGGCGGCCTGCGGCGTGGCCGTGCCGCAGCTGTCCGGGCGCGGTCTTGGCCACACCGGCGGCACCCTCGACAAGCTCGAGGCGATCCCCGGCTGGCAGGCGGCGTTGGAGAACGACGCGATGATGAAGCAGTTGGAGGACGTCGGCGCGGTCATCTGCGCGGCCGGCAGCGGCCTGGCTCCCGCCGACAAGAAGCTGTACGCGCTGCGCGACGTCACCGGCACCGTGGAGGCGATCCCGCTGATCGCCAGCTCGATCATGAGCAAGAAGATCGCCGAGGGCACCGGCGCGCTGGTGCTGGACGTCAAGGTCGGCTCCGGCGCCTTCATGAAGAACCTCGCCGACGCCCAGGAGCTGGCCCGCACCATGGTGGGCCTGGGCCCGGGCTTGCCGAGCACCTGCGGCCGC
>JASLFY010000198.1 GCA_030150425.1 Yimella sp.
GCCGCCAGGAGCGATGTCGTACTGCCCGAGCACCTTGCTGGAGACGAAGCCGAGCATCGCGCCCGCCTCCGCGGCGCCGATCTTCGCAGTGACCGCGCGGGCCGCCGCGCCGGCCTTCCGCTTGCCGAGCAGTTGGCCGAGCACCGGGTCGGTCAGCGCCTCGAAGGAGTCCAGGTTGACCCCGATCCAGGTCTTGCGGTCGACCACCACGACCGGCGCCTCCGGCCGACCGGTGGTGTCGAGCCGGGCGGTGGCGGCCACCGGTTCGTGGGCGCGCGCAGCGGCGTCGCGCAGCTCGCCGACCACGTCGGCCGCCTCGGTCATCGAGACCTTCGGGCCGTCTCCGCTCAGCCGCTTGCCGAGACTCTTCGCAGCGGACCAGTCGACATAGGACATGTCAGCACGGTAACCCGCGGAACCGACAACCGCCCCGGGCTCGGTCGCTCTCGGGCCGGGGTCAGAGCTTCGCGAGCGCGGCCACCGCGTCGTCGATCGCCGTACGGGTGCCGTAGACACCGGCCGGGAAGCTGCCGTTGGTGATGACGGCGAACGTCAGCAGTCGGCCGCTGCGGGTCATGACCGTGCCGGCCAGCGAGCTGACGCCGGGCAGCGACCCCGTCTTGGCCCGCACCTCACCGGCCGCGGAACTGTTGCTCGCGGCCAGGTAACGGTCGTCGAGGGTGCCGTTCCAGCCGGCGACCGACTCGTGGGCCAGCACGTTCTGCATCGCCGGGTTCTTGCCGGTCGTGCCGGCAGTGATCACGTCGGCCAGCAGTCCCGCGGTGAACGTGGTGCCGTCGGACAGCCCGCAGACGTCCGCGAGCTTCAGCCCGGTGGTGTCGAAGCCGTGCTGCTGCAGGGTGCGGATGACGAACGCCGGCACGGACTTGTCGTCACCCGGAACGCCCTTGGCGAACGCGGCCTGCCGGGTGAGGGACTCGATCATCGCGTTGTCGCTGTCGCGCATCGCCTGTCCGAGGACGTCGATCAGCGGCGCGGACTGCACGGACCCGAGGGTCGTCGCGCCGCTCGGCGCGGTCACCTCGGCGCCGGCGGTCGCGGTGATGCCGCGGGTCTTCAACTGCTGGATCAGCGCACGCTGGACGCTCTTGTTCGGGTCGGCCGCGGCCGGCGTCGGCGGGTCGGAGCGCTCGGTCGACAGCCCGAGCTGGGCGATCCGGGCGCTGAATCCCTGACCGAGGTAGTCCGGGCTCCAGGTCGCGACACCGAACGGGCCGGGTGCGTACGACAGGTCGAGGTCGAGCGTGACCTCGCTGCGGC
Organism: Yimella sp.; assembly: GCA_030150425.1. GTDB lineage: Bacteria > Actinomycetota > Actinomycetes > Actinomycetales > Dermatophilaceae > Yimella. The sequence goes on from JASLFY010000198.1 coordinate 1,282, forward strand.
CCTGCTTCTTGAGCTGGGTGGCGACCTGTGCCGCGAGGTCGGCGACGCCGGCGTGGCCGACGATCTGGTCCGGGTCGCCCTTGCCCGGGCTGAGCAGGGTGTCGCCGCCGGCGACCAGCACGACGTGGCCCGGATCGGTCGACGACCCGACGACGCGGGTGGTCAGCGGCTTGTCCAGCGGGAGCGTGTTCGCGACGACGTACGCCGACAGCACCTTCGTCACCGACGCCGGCTCGAGCACGCTCGCGCCGCCGCGGTCGAACAGCGTGGCGCCGGTGCGCGCGTCACGCACCACCATCGCCACCTTCGCCGGCAGGTTCGCACTGGCCAACGGTTTCGCGAGTGCGGCCTTCACCTGGTCCGCGGTGATCGCGGCGCCGGGCGTCGGGCTCGGCAGCTGCTGCGCCGCGGGCGCGGCCGGGGCGGCCACCGTCGGCGCCGGCGTGGTCTGGTCCGGCAGCGGGACGGGGTCGGCGGGTGCGCCGGCCCGGGTCAGGACGCCCGGCACGACGTCGTAGATGTCCGCCGTCACGTATCCACCGACGGCGAGCACCGCGACGGCGGTCGCGGTCAGAACTCTCTTCGGGTGCTTCACGGGTGTGCTCACTCGCTCGGGACGATGGATCCGGTGGCCGGCATCAGGGTATGTCAGCCGGACTCACGTCGACGTCCGCCGGGACACGCGCCGGCGCAGGTGGGCGTACGCCTCGTCGGCGTCGACCGCCTGCCGCGTACGCCGGCGCAATCGGACGATCTGCACGATCCCGATCGCCCACCCGAGGTACTGCACGCACCACGCGACCCGGAAGGTGTCGACCGTCCAGGTCGACGGGCCGCCCGGCGAGACGTGGTCCATCACCAACCCGATCAGCAGGACGGTGCACAGCGACGCGGTGAAGCCGCCGACGTTCACGATCCCGGTGGCCGAACCGATCCGCTCGGGTGGGTTGAAGGTGCGGGCCAGGTCGAAGCCGACCATCGAACCGGGGCCGCCGACCGCGACGGTGAGCACCAGCACCACCGCCAGCCAGGTCGGCGCGCGGCCCGGCCAGGCGAGCACCACGGTCCAGCAGACGATCATCACGACCACCAGACCGAGCACCAGCGAGGAGCGGGAGTAGGGGAACCGGGTCGCGAAGCTGCCGATGAACGGGCTGGCGACGATGTTGGTGACGACCATCAGGCTGAGCAGCGTGCTGGCCGCGCCGGAGCTCATCCCGAGCCCGACGGTCAGGAACGGGAAACCCCAGATCATCGCGAAGACCGTGGCGCTGAACTGCGCGGTGAAGTGGCACCACAGGCCGAGCTGGGTGCCCGGAGTACGCCAGGAGTTGGCAACCGCCCGACCGACCGCCCGCAGCTGCAGGTCGGTGCGCGCGCTGTCCCGGTAGGGCGTGTCGCGTACGACCACCGCCGTCAGCACCGCGAACACCACGCCCAACGACGCGGCGACCAGGAACGACGTACGCCACCCCCAGCCGGACAGGGCCGCGGACAGCGGCCCGGCCGCGGCGATCGCGCCGACCTGGCCGATCCAGCCGGTCGCCTGGGTGACCATCGTCGAGCGGGCCGGCGGGAACCAGAGTGCGACCAGCCGCAGCACCGAGACGAAGACCATCGCGTCGCCCATGCCGACGAACACGCGGGCGACGATGCCGGCCGGGAAGGACGCGGCGAACGCGAAACCGAACTGGGCCAGCGTCATGAAGGTGAGGCCGCCGAGCAGCATCAGCCGCGAGCCGAACCGGTCCAGCAGCGCGCCCACCGGCACCTGCATCACGGCGTAGACGAGCAGCTGCACCATCGAGAAGGTGGCCAGTTGGGCCGAGGAGATGTGGAAGCGCTCGGCGGCGATCACTCCGGCGACGCCGAGCGAGGAGCGGTGGAACACGGCCAGTACGTAAACCCCGACCGCCGCCAGCCAGACCGACCAGGCCCGACCGCCACCGAGCGGGAACGCCGGCTCCGACACTTTCCTGTCCTTCCCTACGATCCGTGACACGCTGACCGGGTGGAGAACTACACACGTGACGGACTCGTCTTCGAGGTGAGTGACAACGGACCGGCAGACGCCGACTGCATTGTCCTCCTACACGGTTTCCCCCAGGATCGCACCGCCTGGACGCAGGTGTCGGGGCGTCTCAACGACGCCGGGTTCCGCACCCTCGCGCCCGACCAGCGCGGCTACTCCCCCGGCGCCAGCC
>JASLFY010000207.1 GCA_030150425.1 Yimella sp.
CCCGGCTCGATTCCGGTCGTCCGCTGGACCGAGCCCCGATCGATCTGTCCATGCTGCTGATCGAGACGGTCAGCGACGCCCACGCGGCGGGCCCCGACCACCACTGGAACCTCGACCTGCCGGATGAGGCGGTCGAGGTGATCGGTGACGGTCCGCGCCTGCGCCAGGTGATCATCAACCTGCTGGCCAACGCCCGCCGTCACACCCCGGGCGGCACCACCGTGACCGCCGGCGTACGCCGCCAGGACGATCGCGCGATCGTCACCGTCGTCGACGACGGGCCCGGCATCCCGTCCGACCTGGTGCCGCACATCTTCGAGCGGTTCACCCGGGGCGACTCCGCCCGCACCCGCACCGAGGGGTCCACCGGCCTCGGCCTGTCGATCGTGCATGCGGTCGTCGCCTCCCACGGCGGGGCGGTGACGGTCGAGTCCGAGTCGGGACGTACGGCGTTCGCGGTCTCGTTGCCCCTGTCCTCACCTGCGCCGTCATCCGAGAAGGAGGCATCCTCGTGACCGCACCGCAGCCGCCCGAGGCCGCGCCGTCCGACATCGCGCTGGCGGAGTCGGTCGGTCTGGACCCCACCGTCGCCGCCACGACCACACAGCACCACACGCCCGACCGCAACCTCGGTGGCCAACTCGGCCGGTTCGCCGTCATCGGGGTCGGCAGCACGCTGCTGAACCTGGTGCTCTTCGCCGGGTTCCACCAGGCGATGGACAGCCAACTCGCCAACGTCCTTGCTCTGCTGATCTGCACGATCCTGAACACGGCGGCCAACCGGCGGTTCACCTTCGAGGCGGACCGTTCCCGCGCGCTGTCGGTGCAGGTACGCAGCCTGGTGCTGCTGTTGATCACCTGGGCCGCGACGGCGGGAGCGCTCTGGGTGCTGCACCGAACGGCGCCCGACGCGAGCACCCTCGCCGCTACCGTGACGGTGGCCGCAGGGAACGCGGTGGCCACGGTGCTGCGGTTCGTCCTCCTGCGGCGCTGGTTCGCCCGCTGACGGCGGGCGTCGACCTGAACGACGAAGGGCCACCGGTCGACCGGTGGCCCTTCGTTCGTGGGCGGAGGCGGCGGGATTTGAACCCGCGTGCGGCTTTAAGACCGCTCCCGCTTAGCAGGCGGGCGCCATAGACCTGACTAGGCGACGCCTCCTCCGCTCCACCGATTGCCTGCCTCGGACTTGGCCCGGTGGGCGGTCGTAAGGCACGATGAATCGGAAAGCCCCGCAAGGCTACCCCGTGGCAGTCACCGGCTGCAAAATGGGCGGGCCGAGCACCAACCGCGTGCCGGGTGTGACGTCCGGGGGATAACAGGACACACACCCGAAAGCGCGCAACCGAACGTGCAGTCAGCCGACTGTCGTCCTACAGCCGAGGTATGGATGTCGCAGCACGACCCGTCGGAGGCCCCCGACACCGCCGTCGCCACGCACAACGGTGCGTCGATCACTCGCCACCAGGCCCGGTTGTTGCGCGCCCGTCAGCTGCGTCGCGCGCTGACCTCCACCGGCCTGAGCACCCTGTGGCCGGGGCTCGGCCTCCTGCGCACCCGGCGCCGCACGCTCGGCGTCGTGCTGGCGATCGCAGCGCTGCTCATCGCGCTGGTGATGACATACCTGCTGCTCAACGGCGGACTCATCCGTGGTGCCGCGACCTTCACCACCCACAAGGGGCTGCGCTTCCTGATCGGGCTGTTCGTGCTCGGCGGCCTCGGCTGGATCGCCGGCATCCTGCTGACCGCTCGGGAGTCGATGGGTCGGCGCTGGCCCAGCAACTTCAAGTGGATCCTGCGCGGGTTCACCGCGCTGATGGTGATCCTGGTGGCCGTGCCGGCCGCACAGGCCACGCGCTACGCGCTGATCACCCAGCAGACCTTCGACAAGATCTACGCCCAGCGTTACGACAAGCGCGGCGGCAGCTCCAAGGCGCCTGGTGGCGGCGCGAATCCGTGGAAGAACGTCGACCGGGTCAACATCCTGCTGCTCGGCGCCGACAGCGGCGCCGACCGCTGGGAGCTGCGCACCGACTCGATCATGGTCGTCAGCATCGATCCGCAGACCGGCGACAGCAATCTGATCTCGATCCCGCGAAACCTGCAGCGCGTCCCGTTCCCCGCCGACAACCCGCTGCACACCATTTACCCGAACGGCTTCTACTGCGCATCGCACGAGTGCCTGATGGACGCCGTCTGGGTGGAGGCCCAGGCCAACCACAAGGACCTCTTCCCCGCCGACGAGAAGAACCCGGGGCTCGACACGACCCGTGAGGTCGTCGGTGAGATCACCGGGCTGAACATGGACTACACCGTCGTGGTCGATCTCGCCGGTTTCCAGCAGCTGGTCGACGCGATGGGCGGCGTCTACATGAACGTCCCCGGGCCGCAGCCGGGCATCCCGATCGGCGGCAAGATCAAGAACGGCGCGATCGTCCCGGGCAGCATCACCGGCTACATCAAGCCCGGCTACCAGAAGCTGAACGGACAGCTCGCGCTGTGGTACTCCCGCAGCCGCGTCGCCGGATCCGACAACGACCGCATGCGCCGCCAGCGGTGCATGGTCAACGCGCTGATCTCCCAGAGCGACCCCGTCAACTTCGTCACCAAGTTCACCGACATCATGACCGTCGCGCAGAACAACATCACGATGGACATCCCGCAGGACGACCTGCCCGCCTTCGCGACTCTGGTGAACCAGATGAAGAAGGGCAACCTGCGCACCGTCAACGTGTCGG
>JASLFY010000285.1 GCA_030150425.1 Yimella sp.
CCCGCCACTCCGCGCCGCTGCGAAGCACCGAGACATTCTTGGCGTGCAGATCCCCGTTCCCCGTCGCCCAGGCGAAGACGAACTGCCGGAACACGGCCCGCAGCGCGATCGGGCCCGCGGCACACACCTGCGCCACACGCTCGGCGACCTGTTCTGCCGTGACGTTGTACTTGTCGGCCGGGTATCGACCCAGCAGTTGGGAAGCGTCCTCGACGGCAAGTGCCCGCAACTCGCCGTCGTCGGCCAGGACGCGGTCGAAGCGCGTCACCAACAGGCCCGGTCGGCCATGGCGGTCGTGCACCACGCGCGCGTCGGCCACCGGGTGTCCGAGGCTGCGGGCGACCCCGAGGAAGTACGCCTCGTTCGCCACCACATGGGGGAACTCCGGCGGGTCCAGCTTGAGCAGATGTGCTCGCCCCTGGTGCTCCAGCGGGACGGTGAGCATCCGGCCGGACACCTTGTCCTGCACGCCGGCCAGCGCGCTCGGATCGACGATCCCCGATTCCGCGAGGAGTTCGGTGAAGTCCAGATCCTCGATCGACCCGTCGGTCGGCACCGGAGCATCCGGACGTCGTGGGTCGGTTCCGTGCGGAAACACCTGTACGTCGCCGACCGGGTCACCGCCGACCGCGAGAAGCAGCGACAGCTCGTCATCGGCCGAGGTCTTGACGAGGTGTCGCAGGCTCGTGAGCCGACGCCCCTCGGGCAACAGTCCCGCGAAGTACGCGGGCACCGCGCCACCTGGTCGTCGGACGGGTTCGTCGGTGAGCGGCAGCGTGGTGGCAACCGCCGGTCCGGCGGCGTCGAGGTAGTCGGGCAGGTACCGGAACGTCGTTCCCTCACCGTCGCGGGTGAGCGTGGCGGCGCGAACTCCGGCTTTGTAGACGTCGGCGGTCGTCACCTCGCGCGGGTCGGTCGGGCTCATCGCTCGCCTCGTACGTGGGGCCTCAACTCGAGCCCCAGGGCGTCGAGCAGGGCGGTGACCTTGTCGAGGCGTACGGTCGGCTTGTCGCGCTCGACCTCGCGGACGAACCGTTCGGAGACCCCGGCCAGCTCGGCGAGCTCCTCCTGCCCGAGCCGCAGTTCGCGACGGCGTGCTCGGACCGCCTCTCCCAGAGTCATCGCGTCTGCACCTCCCGTCGAACCGGCACGAACCTGCCGGTAGTGCCACCGTGGCACACCACTGGGACCATGTCCACCCCGAACCGGCATGATCCTGCCGGTCTCCCTCTTTATCGCGAAGCAAAGAGACCGATCGGCACGATCCTGCCGGTCATGGGGCCACCGGTCTGATCGGTCGGACAGTTGTGGCGCACACAGTGATTCCACCTACGCTGGCCCGGTGCTGCGCCGCTGGATCCTGATCACCGCCTTCACCGTGATGGCGTGTCTGACCGCGGGCATCGCCTGGTCGGCGGCCCAGTCGCGCCCCAAGCTGGTGCCGGTCGGCGACCAGTCCGGGCCGACCATCGTGATCGGCGTCAGCGGCCTGACCCTCTACGACTCCCCGTGGTCGCGTACGTCGACGTTGTGGTCGATCGCCCGTAAATCGGCGGTCGGCGCGATGTCGACCCGCGGACTGTCCGACCACAGCTGCTCCGCGCAGTCCTGGCTGACGCTGTCGGCCGGGGTGCGCACCAGCCTGTGGAACAGCGTCGGGATGACCCCGGACGGCGGAACCCCGGGCACCTGCCCGCAGCCGCCGCTGATGGAGACCTTCGACGACGGCTCGGCGCTGTTCCCGGACTGGTCGTCCTGGCGGCGTACGACGTTGCACCGGTCGGCGCCCGCCGACATCGGCAAGCTGTCGGCACAGATCGCGCCGGCCGGCAGCGGGAAGTGCGTGCAGGCCTCGGGCCGGTACGCCGCGATCGGCGCCGCGAACCGCGAGGGCGTCGTGAGCCACTACGACCCCGACCCGACCACGCTCGACCTGGCGGCCTGCGACGTGTCGCTGATCAGCCTGGACGTCCCGAACGACACCCTGCTGCGCCGCCTGATCGACAACGCGCCGCCGCGCGCCACGATCATCGTCGCCGGCTTCGGTGACGACCTCGGCCCCGAGCAGCTGCACCCCGTCCTGATCCACGGCGAGCACACCCCGCACGGCCTGCTGACCTCCGAGTCGACCCGCCAGCGCGGGATCATCCAGCTGCCCGACCTGTCCGCGATGATCTTCCAGCGGCTGGGCAAGGAGGCACCGAACCTGCCCGAGGCGCGGGTGCCGCAGGTGCAGGCGTCCGGCAGCCCGACCGCCCCCGTGCTGCGTACGGCCGAGATCATCCAGTCGCTCAAGCACGAACACGCCGCGGTCTCCTCGTTCGTCATCGCGTTCTACGTGCTGGTGCTGATCGGCTGGGCTGTCGGGTGGGGGCTGGTGCTGCTCTCCCGGCGACTGGACAGCGTGCGGCTGCGGATCGCCGGCCACCGGGTCGTGTCGCTGGTCGCCGCGACCGCCGTCGCGATGCCGGTCTCGACGCTGCTGGTGAACCTGCTGCCCTGGGTGCGTTTCGGCCGCCCACGGCTGGCCCTCTCGATCGGGATCTGCGTGATCGCGGTCGCCCTCGCGCTCATCTCGCTGCTCGGCCCGTGGCGCCGCTGGTTGGGCGGCTCGACCGCCGCGCTGATGCTGATCACCGGCTCGATCATCGCCCTCGACGTCACCCACGGCACCGAGCTGCAGCTGCTGTCGATCCTCGGCCTGCAGCCGGTCTACGGCGGCCGGTTCTACGGCATGGGGAACGTCGCGTACGCCTGGTTCGCCACCGCCGCGTTGATGTTCGCCGCGATCGTCGCGAACCCCCTCGTCCGGGGCGACCGCGGTCGCCACGGCCTCGGCGCGCTGACCGTCGTGATGGTCGGTGTCGCCGCGGTGATCGTCGACGGTTACCCGAGCTGGGGCGCCGACGCCGGAGGCCCGATGGCGCTGATCCCGGCGTTCGCGTACCTCGCGATCAACACCGCCGGGTGGCGACTGACCTGGGTGCGCCTCACGCTGATCGTCGGCGCCGCGGTCGGCACCGTGACCGGCCTGGCCGCGATCGATTACCTACGCGGTCCGGAGAACCGCACCCACCTGGGCGACTTCTTCGGCCAGGTGGTCAAGCACGGCAACTTCGATCGCGCACAACGGATCTGGCAGGCGAACTGGACCATGCTGACCAGTTCCTGGCTCACCATGCTGGTGCCGCTGGTGATCGTCGCGATGATCTACGTGCAGGTGCGGCCGTCGTCGCGGTTGGCCGCCCCGCTGCGGCCGGTGCTGGACTACCTGCCGATCCTGCGCAACGGGCTCGCCGCGGTCACGGTCTGCCTGCTGATGGCGTTCTTGCTCAACGACTCCGGCACCGGCATCCCGCCGGCCGGGCTCATGCTGCTGGTGCCGCTGACGGTGATGCAGCGGGCGCGGATCGCAGACATCTCGCTACCACGCACAGCGAAAGAGCCGCGACGATGAGCGGCACGTCGAACAGCACCTGGTAACCCGGGTTCAACGGGTACTCGGTGCCGTACGTCGTCGGTGACCCGGCCGCCCAGTAGCCCCACCACGGCCACTTCAGCAGGTAGCCGACGAAGACCACCACGGTCGCCGCCCACACCCAGCGGGACCGGCCCGCCAGCCCGACCAGCACCGGCAGCACCAGCAGCACCCAGTCGTGGTGGTGGATCCACGACACCGGCGAGACCAGCAGTCCGGTCAGCGCGACGGCCGCGATCGCGGCCGGGAGCCGGCCGAGGTCGTACGCCCGCCGCGCCGCGGTCATCCCGACCCAGACGGCGATCGCGGACAGCAGCAGCCACAGCAGCGAACCCGCCGCACCGTCGAGGTGCAGCCGCATCAGCGCGCCGCGGATGGACTGGTTGGCGACGGTCTCGTTGTGGCCGAGGCGTTCGGGGTCGAGCAGCGCCCCGAACCAGAAGTCGGTGGAGTTCGTGGGGTCGAGGACGTACGCGAACAGGGTCGCTCCGACCGCCGCGGCGACGGCGTTGCGCAACGCGGTCCACTGCCGGGTGACCAGGAACCAGATCAGGAAGATGCCCGGGGTGAGCTTGATCGCGACCGCAAGACCGACCCCGACGCCGTGCGGCAGCCAGCGGAAGCCCCTGACCCGCAACAGGTCCAGCAGGATCGCCAGCATCAGGAAGGCGTCGACCTGGCCGAACCGGAGCCCGTCGCTGATCGGCAGCAACTGGAAGGCGACGGCCGTGGCGGCGCCATAGGCGAGCGGCGCCCACCAGTTCGGCCGGCTCCACCAGTGGCGACCGGTCAGCCAGACGATCACACAGTCGGCGACGGCCTGGGTGATCCACCAGATCCAGCCGGTGACCTTGAACGGCACCAGCGCCAGCGGCACCGCCAGCATGGAGGCGAACGGCGGGTAGGTGAACGGCAACAACTGCGGCGGCTGGGTGAGCGCGTCGTAGACCGGGCGGCCGATCAGGTGGGAGGTGCCGGCGGTGCGGTAGACGTCCAGGTCGACCTGCCAGTGGCTGCGCGGCGTCACGACCAGGTCCTTCCACAGCAGCGGCAGCACGGACACCAGGATCAGCACGACCGCACCGGCCCAGGCGAGGCGGCGGCGGTGGTCGGAAGTCACCGGAGCATTCTCACCTAGCCTGGGCGCATGTCCGATCTCCCCCGCCGCTTCCTGGCGACCGCGGTCGCCGCGGTCGTCCTGCTCGCCGCCTTCGTGGCCCTGCTCGGCTGGGTGAACAAGCCGGCGAAGCGGGTCGAGCTGAAGCAGGACGCGCAGACGGTGGTCATCGGGGCGCCCGGTCTGACGTGGCACGACATCAACGCGACCTCGTACGGCGACCTGTGGCAGACCCTCGACTACGGCGCCATCGGATCGCTCGACACCCGCGCCGCGAAGACCGGCACCTGCACCACCGACGCCTGGGCGAGTCTGTCTGCCGGACAAGGCGTTTCGCTGCCGGGCTCGCTCTGCGCGAAGCCGCCGGTGCCGACCGTTTCGGGCGGCTCCGCCCGGTTCGCCGACTGGTCGTCCTGGCGCACCGGCGACCGCAAGACGCTCGGCGCGCTGGGGTCGGCGTACGCGGCGAAGGGGGCGTGCGTGCAGGCCGTCGGCCCCGCCGCGGCGCTCGCGGCGGCCGACTCCTCGGGCCGGGTGACCCACTACTCCGCGACCACGAAGGGCGCGAAGCTGACCTGCCCGCTGGCGTTCGTCGACGCGTCCGGCGGCTCGGCGAAGACCTCGATGGCGCAGCTGAACGCCGCCTTCTCCCTGGTCCCCTCCAACGCCACGGTGATCATCGCCGGGCTCGGTGACGGTCCCCGCAGCGGCGGCGCGGTCGGCCTGCGCGCGCTGTACGTCATCGGCAACTCCACCCACCACGGCACCCTCTGGTCCGCCTCGGTGCGCCAGCAGGGTGTGGTGCAGCTGAACGACCTGTCCGCCACCGCGTTCGCCCGTCTGGGTGTCGTGCCGTCGACGGTGCAGGGGTCGCCGCTGCAGGTCGCCACGAACAAGACCCCGTCGGCGACCCTCGTCGGCGACGCCCGCGGTCTCGACAAGGCGCTGCGGGCGACGTACGCCGCGGCGGTCTGGTTCTTCGCCGGTTGGGGACTGCTCGTCGTCCTGGCCGGAATCCTGTTGTGGCGCAAGCGTTCCGCCGTTCCGCCGGCGCTGCCGCCGCTGATGACGTTGCTCGCCGCGGTGCCGGCTGCGAGCTTCCTGGCGATGTGGATCCCGTGGGCGACCTGGCCCGCCTGGCCGGTGTGGTTGGTCGCGAGCACGCTGCTGTTCGCGGCGCTGACCACCGCCCTGGCGTACGCGGGACCGTGGCGCCGCCACCCGGTCGGACCGGCCGCGGTCGTCGGGGTCGTGACCTGGCTGGTCCTCGCGATCGACACGATGCACGGGTCCCCGCTGCAGTTCCGGGCGCTGCTCGGCTTGCAGCCGCTCAACGGCGGCCGGTTCTACGGGTTGGGCAACGTCGGGTTCGCACTGCTGGCGACCGGTGGACTGCTCGCCGCCGGGCTCGGGGCCGGCGAGCTGATCCGCCGCGGCGAGCACCGACTGGCCGCCTGGCTCGTCGGCCCGGCCGCGCTCGCGACCGTCGTGGTCGACGGGTGGCCGGGCTGGGGCGCCGACTTCGGTGGGCCGCCGGCGGTGGTCGTGGCGGGTTTCGTGCTCGTGCTGTTGGCGCTCGGCGTACGGATCCGGCCCCGGCTGGTGCTGATCGGCGTCGTGGTCGCCGTCCTGCTGGCGGCGGTCCTGGCGGTCGCCGACTGGCTCCGGCCGGCCGGGCAGCGCACCCACCTCGGCCGATTCGTGCAGCAGGCGATCGACGGCGACGCGGGCGGAGTGGTCGGCGAGAAGCTGCTGGCCAACCTGCGACTCACCTTCGGCACCCCGGTCAACCCGCTGGTCGTCCTCGCCCTGATCGCGCTGATCTGGCTGGTCGCCCGGCCCTCATCGCGGTTCGGCGCCCCGCTCGCCGCAGCGCTCGACCGGGTCCCGTTCGCCCGCGGCACCCTCATCGGGCTGCTGGTCGTCTGGGCCGTCGGCTACCTGATCAACGACTCCGGCCTGTCGATCGTGTTGAACGGCTTCTTCGTGGCCGTGCCGCTGGCCCTGGTGGTCGCCGCCTGCCTGCTGCGGTCGGAGCAGGACCACACCATCCGGATCTGAGCCGTTCCACCGAGATAACTGAGCCGGTCCGAGAGAACGCGAATTTTCGCGTTCCCTCGGACCGGACCAGTTACTTCGGTTCGGGGCGGGTGCGCCGCCAGCCCAGCGCCAGCAGCCCGAGCAGGGCCGCCCAGTTCACGTACGGCGTCACGTTGCTGCGGAACCCGAGCGTCCAGTCCTGCACGTCGGGGTTGATCCCGAACGCGCGGCCGGGGGCGTACGCCAACGTCATGAAGGTGTGGCGCACGACGAGGATCTGGTCCCAGGTGAACGCCAGCAGCAGCGGCAGCAGCGCCCAGGTGACGGCGTCGTACCAGGGCAGCGAATAGGGCGCGAGCAGCGCGTAGACGGTCAGCAGCACCCCGGTCACGACGACGGCCTCGCGCTGCGCCGGATCGGCGATCGGGCGGGCCAGGTCGAGTCGTTCGACGAGCCGGTGGGCGAGACCGGCGAACGCCAGCATCAGCAGGGCGGCGAGCACGAACACGATCGTGGTGACCGCCCACTCCGGGAAGAGGTGGCGCAGCCAACGGATCACCGGCGACCACGGCGAGGCGTACGAGAAGGAGCCGCCGGCGGCGGCCAACTGGTGGAAGACGTTCGGCCCGGCGAGGGCGTACGCGGGGATCACCAGCATCGCGCCGCCGCCTGCGCGACCTCGGCGTCGGCGTCGCGAT
>JASLFY010000288.1 GCA_030150425.1 Yimella sp.
CCGAACGCGGTGCCGCGCCGGCCGGGCGCCCAGAGCGAAGCGACGATCGCCAGCGTCGCGGGCACGAGCCCACCACCGCCGATGCCCTGGAGCACGCGCCCGGCGACCAGCACGTCGAGGTCGACCGAGATCGCGGTGATCGTGGAACCGAGGCCGAACAACGCCAGACACCACAGCATGATCCGCTGCCGGTCGTGCAGGTCGGCCAGCCGACCGATCAACGGGAGCACCGCGATGTAGCCGAGCAGGAAGCCGGAGACGATCGGGGTCGCCTTCTGCAGGGCGTCGATCCCGAGGCCGACGCCCTGCATCATGTCGGGCAGCGCGAGGACGACGACGTAGGTGTCCGCGGCGGCCAGGGCCACCGCGACCGACGCCGTCGCGAGCAGCGCCCTAGGGCGCCTGGACGTCAACCGTCTTCCCGAAGTCGGTGAAGTCGAGGTCGTACGTGACCTTGGCGCCGCCCTTGTAGAACGGGCCGACCATGGTCGCGCTGCGCAGCTCGTTGGTGGCGGTCAGGTTGTATTTCACCGTGAAGGTGCCCGAACCGTCGCCCATGTAGAGGACCTTCTTGATCGCCGAACCGGGGAGGGTGCCGGTGATGCTGGTGACGATGTCCTTGCCGTCGCGCAGCTGGCCGCCCTCCTTCGGGCTCTGCGTCTGCGGCAGCAGGGTCGACAGCCCCTTGTCCTTGGAGAACAACAGGTTCGGGTCGGGAGCGCCGTACTGGTTCGGGTTGATCGCCGTCATCTTCGAGGCGAACGGGAGCTTGGCGTAGGTCTTGCCGCCGACCGCAATGATCGGCACCGACGCCGACAGCGACCCGGCCTGCACGTTGAGGGTGCCCTTGAAGGCGGGCTTGTTGTTGACGTCGCCCTCGCCCGAGAGCACCCCGGAGCTCGACTTCGGGACGTCGGTGCCCTGCAGCTTGAAGTGGTAGCCGCTGGTGGAGTCGATGCCCTGCTTCGCCGCGGCGAGCCGCTGCGCAGCCGTCATCTTGGCGGCGGTCTTGGACGCCTCGGCCTTCTTGCCGCTGGTGCTGCTGCACCCGGTGAGGGCGAGGGTGGTGGCCAGGGCGGCAGTGCCTGCCGCGGTGGTCAGAGTGCGTACGCGCATGGTGGCAAACCTATCTGCTGATTCCGGTTCGGGGGACGCGAGCCGTGAGACGCCCGTCGTCGCCGTTCGGTTCACCGTGGTTTCCTTGGACGCATGTTCAACGCGCACACGGTCCTCACCTCGGACGGGGCCCGGCTCGCGGCGTACGTCCGCCCCGCGGCCGACCCGAAGGTTCCGACCGTCGTGCTCGCCCACGGGTGGACCAACACCCATCACCTCTGGGACCAGGTCGTCACGGGCCTGCCCGTGGACCTCGGCGTCGTCGTCTGGGACCAGCGCGGACACGGCGACTCGACCCTCGCCGGCGGCACCCACCGCAGCCGCGGCGAGTCGATCGACCGCCTCGGCGAGGACCTGCGCGAGCTGCTGCGCGCGCTCGTCCCCGACGAGTCCCCGTTGGTGCTGGTCGGCCACTCGATGGGCGGCATGACCCTGATGACGTACGTCGGCAGCGCCACCGAACAGGAGCTGCAGCGACTGCGCGGCGTCGTGTTCTGCTCGACCGCCGCGGCCGACCTGCGCGGCGCCGGGATCCCCGGCGAGGCGCAGATCATGCGTACGTTGGCGAAGCTGCCGGTCCGGACCCGGCTCGGCCGGGCGATCCGGGAGAAGCGGCAGCGGACGTACCTGTTCGGTTCGCAGCCGACCGACGCGGCGGTGACCGCCGCGACCGAGATGACCAGCGGCACCACGCTGATCACGTACGGCGCGTTCTACGGCGCCCTGATGGTGCATGACCAGACGGCCGCGCTCGCTCGCCTCGAGCAGATCCCGACGACGATCATCGTCGGCGACAAGGACAAGCTGACGCCGCCGGTGCTGTCGACCCGGATGCACGAGGCGTTGCCCAGCGCCGAGCTGCGGGTGCTCACCGATCGCGGTCACATGGTGCCGTTGGAGGACCCCGCGGTCCTGGTCGCCGCGATCGAGCCACTGACCGCGAGATAACTGGTCCGGTTCGAGGGAACTCGAATCTTCACGTTCCCTCGAACCGGACCAGTTATCTCGGCGTGGCGGGCGCCTGATCAGCGCCCCACGGACATCGCGCGCCAGGTCCGGGACCCGACCACACCGTCGGCGCCGAGACCGACCGCACGCTGGTAACGGCGCACTTCCCGTTCGGTGCGCGCTCCGAACACCCCGTCGGAGCCCAGCCCGGAACCGAAACGCGCGTTCAGCGCCAGCTGCACGATCTGCACGTCGGAGTGGCGCGAACCGCGGCGCAACGTGGGCCGCCCGGACGTGCTGGCGATCAACGCGCACCACGTCTTCGGCCCGACGACGCCGTCAGGGGACAGTCGCCGGACCCCCTGGAAATGCTGCACCATGCGCACGGTGCGTACGTCATAGATCGCGGTCTGCGCGCCCGACGTCGGGTGGTAACCGTTGGCGTCGAGCCAGTACTTCAGCACCCCGACCCGTTCGCGGTTCCGAACCGCGGGATGCAAGGTCGCGAAGTGGTAGCCCTCGGCCTGGGCCGACGTCGCCAGGCCGACACCTCCGACCGCGCTGACGGCGGTCGCCCCCACTGCGGCGAGCAACGTGCGGCGGCTGGGAATACGGGTCATCGATCTCTCCTGTGTGTCTCGGGTTGCAGATCACGTTCCGCGAACGCCGACGGGAGGGAAACCTCTCGGGTTCCCTCCCGCCTGCCCCGATCAGTCGAGAGTGAGGGCGTCGCCGACCTTGTCCACGGTGACCTCCTGGCCGTCGCGGACCTCACCTGCCAGCAGCGCCTTCGCCAACCGGTCGCCGATCTCCTTCTGCACCAGTCGGCGCAGCGGCCGGGCACCGTACGCCGGGTCGTAGCCCTCGTCGGCCAACCAGGTGCGGGCCGCGTCGGTCACCGACAGGGTGATCCGGCGGTCGCGCAGCCGCTCGGCCAGCGACTTCACCTGCAGGTCGACGATGTGGGCGAGCTCGTCCTTGCTCAGCGGC
This sequence comes from Yimella sp., assembly GCA_030150425.1. Lineage (GTDB taxonomy): Bacteria > Actinomycetota > Actinomycetes > Actinomycetales > Dermatophilaceae > Yimella. Next base: position 3,055 of record JASLFY010000288.1, read on the forward strand.
TCGAAGATGACCGTCTCGTCGAGGCGGTTCAGGAACTCCGGCTTGAACGACGCGCGCACCGCGGTCATCACCGATTCCCGCTTCTGTTCCGGCGACAGCGCCGGGTCGATCAGGAACTGCGACCCCAGGTTGCTGGTCAGCACCAGGATCACGTTGCGGAAGTCGATGGTGCGGCCCTGACCGTCGGTCAGACGCCCGTCGTCGAGCACCTGCAGCAGGATGTCGAAAGTCTCCGGGTGGGCCTTCTCGACCTCGTCCAACAGCACGACGCTGTACGGCCGCCGGCGTACGGCCTCGGTCAGCTGACCGCCCTCCTCGTAACCGACGTAGCCCGGAGGCGCGCCGATCAGCCGCGACACGGAGTGGCGCTCGGAGTACTCGGACATGTCGATGCGCACCATCGCGCGCTCGTCGTCGAACAGGAAGTCGGCCAGCGACTTGGCCAGCTCGGTCTTGCCGACGCCGGTGGGACCGAGGAACAGGAACGAACCGGTCGGCCGGTTCGGGTCGGCGATACCGGCCCGGGAACGGCGTACGGCGTCGGACACGGCGCGTACGGCCGCGGTCTGGCCGATCAGCCGCTCGCCGATGAAGTCCTCCATCCGCAGCAGCTTCTCGGTCTCGCCCTCCAGCAACCGGCCGGCGGGGATGCCGGTCCAGGAGCTGATGACGTCGGCGATGTCGTCGGAACCGACCTCGTCCTTGACCATCGGGGCGGCGCCGCCGGCGGTGCTGGAGGTCGCCTCGGCGGCCTGGGCCTGCTCGAGCTGGCTCTCCAGGGCGGGCAGTTCGCCGTACTTGATCCGGGAGGCGGCCCCGAGGTCGCCCTCGCGCTCCAGCTTGTCGGCCTGGGTGCGCAGCTCGTCGATCTGCGCCTTCAGGTCACCGACCTTGTTGAGCGAGTTCTTCTCGGCGTCCCACCGGGCGTTGAGGGCGGCCAGCTGCTCCTGCTTGTCGGCGAGGTCCGCGCGCAGTTTGGCCAGCCGCTCCTTGGACGCGTCGTCGGTCTCGTTCTGCAGGTGCAGCTCCTCCATCTTCAGCCGGTCGACCGCGCGACGCAGCTCGTCGATCTCGACCGGTGAGGAATCGATCTCCATCCGCAGCCGGGAGGCGGCCTCGTCGATCAGGTCGATCGCCTTGTCCGGCAGCTGCCGGCTGGTGATGTAGCGGTCGGACAGCGACGCAGCGGCGACCAGCGCGGAGTCGGCGATCGCCACCTTGTGGTGGGCTTCGTACCGCTCCTTCAGACCGCGCAGGATCGCGATGGTGTCCTCGACCGAGGGTTCACCGACATAGACCTGCTGGAAACGGCGCTCCAGCGCGGGGTCCTTCTCGATGTGTTCGCGGTACTCGTCCAGAGTGGTCGCGCCGACCAGGCGCAGCTCGCCGCGGGCCAGCATCGGCTTGAGCATGTTGCCGGCGTCCATCGCGCCGTCGCCGGACGCACCGGCGCCGACCACGGTGTGCAGCTCGTCGATGAAGGTGACGACCTGACCGCCGGAGTTCTTGATCTCCTCCAGCACGGCCTTGAGCCGCTCCTCGAACTCTCCGCGGAACTTCGCGCCGGCGACCATCGCCCCGAGGTCGAGGCTGATCAGGCGCTTGTCGCGCAACGACTCCGGCACGTCACCGGCGACGATCCGCTGCGCCAGGCCCTCGACCACAGCGGTCTTGCCGACGCCCGGCTCACCGATGAGCACCGGGTTGTTCTTCGTACGCCGGGACAGCACCTGGATGACGCGGCGGATCTCGGAGTCACGGCCGATGACCGGGTCGAGCTTGCCCTCGCGGGCGACCGCGGTGAGGTCGGTGCCGTACTTCTCCAACGCGTCGAACTGCCCCTCGGGCTCGGGGCTGGTCACCTTCGCACCGCCGCGGGTGGTCGGGATAGCGGCCGCGATCGCCTCGGCGTCGAGACTGAACTGGCCCGTCCGGGCGAGCGCCAGCAGCAGGTGATCGGTCGAGACGAAGGTGTCGCCCATCGACGCCATCGCCTGGCGCGCCTGCTCGAGCACGTTCGCCAGCGAACGCGACATCGACGGCTGCCCGACCGAGGAACCGGCGGCCGCCGGGAGGGCGGAAAGCGCCTGCGCCGCAACGCCCTTGGCCGCGCCGAGGGACGTTCCGACAGCTTCCAGCAGCGGCCCCGTCGTGGTGTCGGTCTGGTCGGCGAGCGCCGCCAGGAGATGGGCCGGCTCCACCTGCGGGTTGCCGGCCGTGATGGCCGCGCGGGTGGCGGCCGAGAGCGCTTCCTGCGCCTTCGTGGTCAGTTGCAGATCCACCGTCGAGGTCTCCTCGTTCTAGTTGGTCACGTCTTGATGGCGCACCGCCCGCGGTCCAACGTACGCGCGGCACACCTGCTGAGGAGTTCAACGACCTCAGAGTTGAGCGTATTCCGCTCAACTCTGGCATTGCGGTGGTTCAGACACGACCGTTCACGTCGTCGTCGAGCCAGCCGTCGCGGTCCTCGCACAGCTGCTCGAAGCGCTCGACCAGCGCCTTGCCGACGGCGGAGGTGGGGTCGTCGATCGTGTCGACGTTCACGTAGACGGCCCAGTCGTGGTCCTCGGAATCGTCCTCGCCGGCGAGCGCCTCACGCACCACGCGTACGTCGGTGAAGTCGTCGTCGCGCAGCTCGTCGGCCACTTCCTCTGCGTCGTCACGGTCGGGGAACACCAGGAGGTACTCGGTCACGGAAACCAGCCTGCCATCCGCGGCGCAAACTTCCCCCGCCCGTCACCTGCGTGTTGCCTGCGGGGCCTAGCGTGCCCAGCGATGGGACGGCGATTCGTGGCGATCGGAGACTCCTTCACCGAGGGAGTCGGCGATCCGAACATCCTCTACCCCAACGGTGTTCGCGGTTGGGCCGATCGCATGGCGCGCCAACTCGGGCGGCATGACGATCGCTGGCGTTACGCCAACCTGGCGATCCGCAGCAAGTTGCTGGACGAGGTGGTGGCCGAGCAGCTCGAACCGGCGCTCGCGCTGCGCCCGACGCTCGCGTCGTTCTATGCCGGCGGCAATGACATCCTGTCGCTGCGGGTCGACATGAACGCGGTGATGGAGCGCTACGAGGCCGCGCTGCGGACGCTCACTGCGGCGGTTCCGGACGTCGTCGTGTTCACCACCTTCGACTCGACGACCACCCCGGTCCTCGAACCCGTACGCCGACGAATCGTCTTCTACAACAACGCCGTTCGCGAACTGTCCGCGTCGTATGGCGCGATCCTGGTCGACCACACCCGGCTCGGGGTGTTCCGCGACCGGCGGATGTGGAGCCCGGACCGGATCCACATGGCGCGCCCCGGCCACAAGGTGTTGGCCGCGGAGGTGCTCAAGACCCTCGGCATCCCGCACACGCTCAAGATGCCGGAGCTGCCTCCGTTCGAGCCGCGCCCGTGGCGCGAGACCGTACGGATCGAGGGTGCGTGGGTGAAGCACGAGGTCATCCCGCTGTTCCGGCGCCGGCTCAGCGGGGTGCGCGAGGGCGATTCACTGACGCCGAAGTGGCCGGAACTGGTCCGCCCGGCCGACGGGATGAAGCGGCTGGCGCGGGCGCGCAGCGGCGACGCGCAGTTGGTGCACGAGCGGGCACTGCAGCCGTAGTCGACCGATCCGGTCGCAATAGCAACCACTTTCCGCGAATTCCCCTCAGCGGTCCGCCAGGAAGGCGTCGACCTCCGCGCGGGTCGGCGCCGTCGCCGGTCCGCGGCGGGTCACCTTGATCGCTCCCGCCGCGTTCGCCCGACGGGCCGCGGTGACCCACGGCGTTCCCGCGACGATCTCCGCGCAGAGGACGCCGGTGTGGGCGTCGCCCGCACCGTTGGTGTCGACCGGCGGCTGCGGGAAACCGGCGACGTACGTCGTCTCGCCGTCGGCACGCACCCAACAGCCCTGCGGTCCGTCGCGAACGATCGACACCCCGCCCGACGGCAGCAGCGCGGCCACCGCGTCGCACGCGGCGTGCGGGTCGGCGACGCCGGTCAGGCCGGTGGCCTCCTCCGCGTTCGAGGTCCACACCGTCGTCAGACGCAGCACGTGGTCGCGCAGCTCGGCGTCGAACGAGGCGAAGGCGGCCCCGGGGTCGAGCACCATGTCGACGCCGGCGGGCAGGCCGTCGAGCCAGGCCAGCAGCGGGTCGCGCGTGGGCTCGAGGAGGGCGTAGCCGGAGACGCAGACCAGGTCGCCCGGGCGCGGGTCCGCGGTCTGCAACGACTCGACGGAGATCTGTCGCTCGGCGCCCATCGCCGTCACGAACGTACGCTCGGCGCTCGGTTCGACCAGCACCACGCAGACCGCGGTGTCCTGGTCGGCGACAGGATCGGCCGAGACCGCGACGCCCTCGTCGTGCAGCGCGGTTCGGATGAGGTCGCCGTTCGGGCCAGTGCCGTGGGCGCCGGCGAGCACGGCCGCCGCGCCGGTGCGGGCCGCGGCGACGAGGATGTTGACGGCGCCACCGGCGTACCGCTGTTCGTCGGTGGCCATCACATTGCCGCCGCGGGTCGGCAACCCGGGGACCTGGATGACGAGATCGACGAGGGCTTGACCGGTGTGGATCACCCGACGGCTGGCAGACATGCGCACACCCTGCCGCACTTCGGGCGCGCTTGAGGCGCTTGAATGGGATTCATGGCAGACAAGGTCGCTGAGCAACTGGTCGCACAGATGGTCGAGGCGGGAATCCGCCGCATCTACGGAATCGTCGGGGACAGTCTCAACCCGGTCGTCGACGCCGTCCGCCGCACCGGCGGCTCGGCGCGCGGCGGGATCGACTGGATCCACGTACGCCACGAGGAGGCCGCCGCGTTCGCCGCCGGGGCCGACGCCGAACTCACCGGCGACCTGGTGGCCTGCGCCGGCTCCTGCGGGCCTGGCAACCTGCACCTCATCAACGGGTTGTACGACGCGAACCGCAATGGTGCGCCGGTGCTGGCCATCGCCAGCCACATCCCGAGCGTGCAGATCGGCCAGGGCTACTTCCAGGAGACCCACCCGGACCGCATCTTCAACGAGTGCTCGGTCTACTCCGAGATGATCTCGACCGCGCAGCAGGCGCCGCGGGTGATGGCCGCCGCCCTGCGCCACGCGGTCGCGGCCCCCGGCGTCGCGGTGATCACTCTTCCGGGTGACATCGCCGACGAACCGGTCGCGGCCAAGGCGCCCAAGCACGTCGCGGTGCCACCGGCAACGTTGGTTCCCTCGAACGAGACCGTCCGCGCCCTCGCCGACGCGATCAACCGGGCCGAGAAGGTGGCGATCTTCGCCGGCGCCGGGGTGGTCGGCGAACACGACGCGGTGGTCGAACTGGCCGAACTGATCGGCGCCCCGGTGGGCCACTCGTTGCGCGGCAAGGAGCACATTCAGTTCGCCAACCCCAACGACGTCGGCATGACCGGCCTGCTCGGCTACGGCGCCGCGGCCGCCGGGATGGACGACGCCGACCTGTTGCTGATGCTCGGCACCGACTTCCCGTACGACCAGTTCCTGCCCGACGTGGTCACCGCACAGGTCGACCGCGACGCGAGCATCATCGGCCGCCGTACGTCGGTGGACCTGCCGGTGCACGGCGACGTCGGCGCCACCCTGCGGGCACTGATTCCGCTGGTGGAACGCAAGAAGAGCCGCAAGTTCCTGGAGAAGACACTCAAGCGTCACGACGACCTGATGAACAAGGCCGTCGGCGCGTACACGCGCAAGGTCGAGAAGAAGAAGCCGATCCATCCCGAGTACGCCGCGTCGGTGCTGGACCAGGTCGCGGCGAAGGACGCGATCTTCACGGCGGACACCGGAATGTGCAACGTGTGGAGCGCGCGCTACATCAACCCGCTCGGGTCGCGCCGGTTGATCGGGTCGTTCCTGCACGGTTCGATGGCCAACGCTCTGCCGCAGGCGATCGGGGCGCAGTTCGCCCACCCGGACCGCCAGGTCATCTCGATGTCGGGCGACGGCGGATTGTCGATGCTGCTGGGTGAACTGATCACTGCCGCGACTCACAAGCTGCCGCTGAACGTCGTCGTGTTCAACAACTCCACCCTCGGCATGGTGAAGCTCGAGATGTTGGTCGACGCACTGCCCGACTTCGGTGTGGACGTGCCCGCGGTCGACTACGCCGCTGTGGCGTCCGCACTGGGCTGGCACACCGTACGGGTGGAGGACCCGACGGAGCTCGAGGACGCCTACCGCGCAGCCTTCGCCCACCCGGGACCGTCGCTGGTCGACGTCGTCACCGACCCGTTGGCGCTGTCGGTGCCGCCGAAGATCAAGTCGGCGCAGGTCTTCGGTTTCGCTACCGCGATGAGCAAGATCGTGTTGAACGGCGGCGCGGGAGAAGCGGTTTCGATGGCCCGGTCGAACCTGCGCAACATCCCGCGCTGATCATCGGTGGTGAGCCGTCACCGCGGACGCCACACCACCATGGAACTGCCCGGGCTGCGGCGCGGCATCCGCTCCCCCGGTCGCAGCGCGACGATCTGGCCGTCGCGGCCGGCCGCAAACACGCGGCCGCCGGAGAGGTGCTGCACCTGCGCCTGCAGTTCCATCACCCGGGAGCGCAGCGCGTCGACCTGGGCCTCGAGCTGCATGATCCGGGCGATGCCGGCGAGGCTGACGCCCTCCTCCTGGGAGAGGCGCTGCACCTCGCGCAGGGTCTCGATGTCGCGGGCGCTGTAGCGCCGGCCGCCGCCGCTGGTGCGCGACGGGGTGACGATGCCCAGTCGGTCGTACTGGCGCAGGGTCTGCGCGTGCATGCCGGCGAGCTCGGCCGCGACCGAGATGACGTAGACGGGCGTGTCGGCGTCGTGGACGCCCCGGCCCGTACGCGGGGTCATTGCGCTGCCCGGCTCGCGAGGTCGCTGCGCGGGTCGGACTGTTCGGCAGCGATCGTCTCGACCGCGGCCTTCGCCGCGTCGGACAGCTCGGTCGGCACCACGATCTGCACCTTGGCCAGCAGGTCGCCGGCACCGGACTTGGCCGGAACACCGCGACCCTTGATGCGCAGGACTCGACCGGAGGGGGTGCCGGCGGCGACCTTCACCTTGACGCTCTTTCCGTCGAAGGTGGGCACGCTCACCGTCGCACCGAGGGCGGCCTCGGCGAAGGTGACGGGCAGGTCGATCGTGAGGTTGTTGCCCTCGCGGCCGTAGACCGGGTGCTTGGCGACGGACACCTCGAGCAGCAGATCACCGTTGCCGCCCGGTCCGGGCTCCCCCTTGCCGGCCAGCCGGATGGTCTGGCCGTCCTTGACGCCGGCCGGGATTCGGGTCTTGACGGTGCGGCCGTCGCCGCCGGTCAGGGTGACCGTGTCGCCCTCGACCGCTTGGCGGAACGACAACGTCGTACGGGCGCGAACGTCGCGGCCGGTGGGCTGACGGAAACCGCCGCCCGACGCGCCGCCGGGGAAGCCGCCCCCGAAACCGCCGCCGCCGAACTGGCCGAGGATGTCGTCCAGGTTGAAGGTCTGGCCGCCGCCGGCCGCTCCACCGGAGAAGCCGCCGCCGAACTGGGAGAAGAGGTCCTCGAAGCCGCCCGCGCCGCCACCCGAACCGCCGCCGAAGCGAGCCCCGCCGCCGACCATGGCGCGCAACTGGTCGTACTCCTGGCGCGACTTCGGGTCGGACAACACCTGGTTGGCCTCACCGATGTCCTTGAACTTCTGCTCGGCCGCCGCGTCACCCGGGTTCTGGTCGGGGTGCCACTGACGGGCCAGCTTGCGATAGGCCTTCTTGATGTCGCCCTCGGAGGCGTCCTGGGACACCCCGAGGATCTGGTAGAAGTCCTTCTCCAGCCAGTCCTGACTCGCCATGCTCTCTCCTTCGGCTGCTCACCGGACGGACCACGCCTGAGCTGAGCGCTCCTGGCGTGGTCCGTCCGGGAACGCAGTGACTACTGCTGCTTCATTACTTCTGGTCGATCACTGCGGGTCGGCGACCGACACGCGCGCCGGGCGCACGACTCGTTCGCCGACCTTGTAGCCGGGCTGCATGACCTGTACGACGGTGGTCGCCGTCGCGTCGGCCGGCAGCTCGGCCTGCACGTGCATCAGCGCCTCGTGGTGGTTCGGGTCGAACACCTCGCCGGCCTCGCCGAAGCTGCTCAGGCCGTGCTTGGCCAGCACGCCGTCGAGCTTCTCGGCGATCTTGGCGAACGGGGTTCCGGCCTCGAGGTCGCCGTGCTGGCGCGCGAGGTGGATCTCGTCGAGCACCGGCAGCAGCGACTCGACGAACCCGGCGAGGGCGATGCCCTTCGCGGTCTCGCGGTCGCGGTCGACGCGGCGCTTGTAGTTGACGTATTCGGCCTGCAGACGCTGCAGGTCGGCCAGCCGCTCCGCGGCCAGGGCCGTGTCCGGGTGGACGTC